>CAZGEE010000050.1:1213-8486 GCA_964525035.1 uncultured Anaerolineales bacterium | reverse complement strand
CCTCGCCACCCTGGAGCTTCACCGCACTCCCTTCACTTCGGCCTCCGGAAGCGAGGAGTCCGCACCGGGGCCGTGAAGCGCGGTACGCCCTGGGGGATCGCGGGCACTCGGCGCAGCCGGCGCCAGTGTGGTATACTATGGAAACCGTCCGAACGGGCGAAGCCGCCGCAGTCGCGGGTAAGGAAACGGCACCGGAGTGCTCTCGCCGGGTTGCCGCCGGCAAACGAACGTCACGGAAAGGGTGTCGATGGCGGACGAGTCGCAACGGCGCCGGGACGTGGTCGCCGTGGGGCGGGTGCTCTACGAGAAGGACCTGGCGATCGCCACCGACGGCAACATCAGCGTCCGCCTCGACGACGAGCGGCTGCTCACCACCCCGTCCGGCGTGTGCAAGGGCATGCTGGAGGCCGACGGCCTGGTGGTCACCGACATGGCCGGCCGGTGCCTCTCCGGCGGAAAACCTTCGAGCGAGCTTCGGCTCCACCTGGCCGTCTACGAGGCCCGCCCGGACGTCCGCGCCGTGGTCCACGCGCATCCTCCGGTCGCGACCGCGTTCACCGTGGCGGGCATCGGGCTGGACGAGCCGGTGCTGCCCGAGGTGGTCTTCACGTTGGGCGCGATCCCGACCGCCCGGTACGCCACGCCGTCGAGCGCCCAGGGCCCGGAGGTGGTGCGCGAACTCATTGGCGACCACGATGCCATCCTGCTCGACCACCACGGGGCGGTCACCTGCGGGCCCGACGTGTGGGACGCGCAGAAGAAGATGGAGAAGGTCGAACACGCGGCGCGGACCGTGCTGGCGGCGCGACAACTGGGACGGGTGCGGGTCCTGCCGCCGGACGAGGTGCAGCGTCTCGTCGGCGTGCACGAGCAGTTGGGCCTGCCGGGGCGTGTGGCGCGCCCCGAGGCGGGCCAGGCCGGTGAGCCTGTGCCCGGCCGGCTCACGGAAGAGGACGTGGAACGGATCGCCGAGGCCGTGGCCCGGCGACTGGCGGAACGGCGCGCGTGAGCGCGGAGTCCATCATCCCGAGCACTCGGGGGGAGAATGCCGATGCGACGAGTCATGCTGTGTGTGGGTCTGGCGGCGATGCTGGCGGGGGCAACCGGCTGCATGAGCCGGGCCGCCAAGGAAAGCCTAGGGCTGGCCGGCGGGGCCAAGGGCGTCGTGGTGCCCATTCGCGAGGTCAGCGCAAACCAGAAGGCCCGCCCGCTGGGCGAGTTCGAGAACTTTGAGCTCGAACCGTTCGCGGACCAGAGCGGCCTCGGCGTGCCGGCGATCATCCAGGACACCCTGGAGACCGCCTTCGCCCAGGCGCTGACCGAGAAGAAGCTTCCTCGCGAAGCCGGCGGCAAGACGCTCACGGTCCGCGGAACCTACGTCTACTACGAGGACTCCAGCAGCGCCCTCGACCAGGTCTTCGGCCCGTTCGAGGAACTGATCGCCCGGGTCCAGCTCGTCGACGGCAAGGAGGTCCTCGGGGAAGCCTACTGCCTCGGCCGCAGCAAGACCTCGATCAATCAGGGGCCGGAGAAGAAGGCCGAGGGGCTGGCCAAGGCCATCGTGAAGTGGATCGACCGGCGCTACCCCGAGCGCTGACGCCGCCCCGGCCTCGACCGCCATCGCGGAGAACCGGTCGGTCCCGCGCGCGGTGCTATCTTGCCCTGGCCAGCGGCCGGACAATGAAGGGGCTAACGGCATCCGATGCGCGTCGGACGGTCAGCACGCTTCTCCGCAAAGCGTAGAAGCGTGGCACGTTGGCCTAGGGGTGGCCTGAATCGGCCGACAAATTAATTGACACTGTTGCACCCGGGGTGTAGCATTTCAGGTTTGCGGTGCTTTATCCCGTACTATGCCAGCCCCTGTTGCTGGAAGGAGTGTCTGATGCTAAAAGAATACGAAGGTTACCTGGTAAGCAGCTTTACGGTCAGCACAAAGACTGATCTAAACCTATCCAAGAAGCTCGTCTCGGAAGTTTTCACGGCAGCTGCCCAAAAGTTTCCCCACATGACCGAGTCTGAGTGGCCCAAGGAAGGGGCGACAGACTCGCACGCTTACGAGCTGAATCAGCCCAGCGCAGATGGAGGACACCCTTCCCCGCGCGTACTGCGTATAGACCCTACTAAGGTAGGGGTGCAGGCGAGAGGCCCGTTGAGCTATGAGGAGCAAACCGAAACAATCGATAGCGTAGTAGGGATCTTCGATAACTTTGACTTGTGCGCCGCATTTATGCTTGACCTTGCCGTTTTTAGGTTTGTGTTTGAAATCCCTTGCAACGGCAACCATCACGCCGCCATCCTAAGAACGCTTTTCCCGGCATCCGCCTTCGCGCAAGTGGCACACGACAGCGAAGTTTCCCCTACGAAGTACCAACCCGAGATTCTGCTACGGTGCAACGAGGATGACACGTTGCGATATTCTATTGAGTTGCGTCCGCGGACATCCTGGAGGGAAATCCAGACCGGCGATTTTGACAACGACGAAATCTCCGTCATTTGCGGGACGGCTAAGCTACGCGGTTTCGCTGCCGACGAAAAACTGCCAGCGCTTGCAGAACGGTTGAAAGGCATGTCGAGGGAGTTCGTCGAGAACGCCATTGTTCCTCACGTCGTCCGTCCGCTTTGCAAACGAAAGGAGGAATAGGTGGCAAAGAACCATATTGGTTTGGGTCCAGGGGAGAAGGTCCATGCTGGCGGGGTCTGGGGCGAAAAGGACAAACGGGGTGATGACGAGGGTGTGGAATCGCATTTACTGGAAGCCCTTGAGCTATTAAAGAAGGGCAAGCAACGCGACAAGGCGAAAGGCCAGCGTGAGAAAGCGCGCGCGGACCAAGTGAGGACGCGGCCTGCCTTTCTGGTCAATGAGGTCCGAGAGCATTGGTTGTGCATTAGGAAGGAACAATGCTCAGAAAGGATCGCGCTCGCGATTCTGCACGGAATCGTCGAGCGATGCGCGCCGACGATCCTACAGGACGATCAGGTGTTTACCTGGGTCCGTAATACATTAGACAATATAAAGGGCGCTGGCGTTTTGCCAGCTGTCGTGGAGGCAGAAGCGCGCGGGCTCGGCTTCAATCTGCCTGTCTTGGATTTGGAGCGCGACCCGGTCGACGTGTGGGCGCGGTTCGGCATCGTCAGGCGGATCGAGGAGGGAGAAGCACACATATCGTTCTTCAACCCCCAGGGGCAATCGGATCCCGAACAGGCTTTGTGGGAGGCCGTCGATGTCTCAGTGATCCACTTGCCGTCGAATTACGCCGAACCCGGCCTCCGCGTAGCGTGGGTCGAGAGGGTTTATAAATGTGCGGCAAAGAACCGAGCCCAGAAAGCAAAAGGGCGATTTGAACCGGCCTCCTCCCACAGGTTGGTTGATGATAAATCTGCGGCGCTTTACTTCGAGTGGGGTACAGAAGAGGCAACCGGGCAAGATGTCGGGTCTGAGATTATATCTCCTTAACGTCGGGCGCGGCGACTGTATTCTGATGCGCTTTCCCGACGGCTCGTGGGCCGTAGTTGATTGCGGCAACGACGAAGGGCATTACAGGCCACCCCGCCAAGCTCATGTGGTGATGCAGAACACTGAGCCCGCTAATGCCCCGATTCGCTTTGTCCTGGCGACGCACCCCCATCTCGATCACGACGGAGGTATAACACAACTTCTACACCTAGCCGGTGGAGCACGTGACGTGCATGCGGTTTACTATAGTGGTTTTATGCGCCGGTCTGACCACGATAGCGCGGATAACTCTGGAGATGACGCTACAATAGACTTTGTGTCAGAAGCAAGCGCTCTGGCAGATAAGGGGAAGATCAGGGAAGTTCGGGCGCTTAACGAGGAACAGGATCTGGAGCTCGATCCGCCCATTAAGGGGCTTTCGATTACCGTTCTGCCGCCGCGGCAAGAGGACATGAACAAGGCCAGTGAATGCCGTAGTTTTGACCGGCGCCATGCGTTAGGGAACAATGTTTCTGTAGTCCTTAAGGTGGAGTACAAAGGCCGCTCAATCATCCTGCCAGGCGATATTGAAGGACACCGTTGTAGCCAGTTGTTCGCCGACCCACGCGCCAAGCGGCCAGACGTAGTAAAGGCTCCACATCACGGGGCGAGAAGTGCCAGCGGGCTTTTTGAATCGATAGAGGAAGCCACGTGTCGTTTTGTTCTCGTCAGTTGCCCCACGGCTCGCGAAAAGCACCCTCACATAGACTTTCTTCAGAAGGCAAAGCACGCGGGCGAACAACTTACCATACGCTGCACTGGTCTCTCAAAGTACTGTAATGACAAACAAGCCCCAGACCGCTGGCCCAAATCCCCACGGACTTTTTCTGATTTGGAGGAAAGCATTCGGAGGTCGCTCGCCACGCTTGCTCCTCGGCGCCGTCTAATCTTCGCTGAGGAGTACGTGGAGTGCTCCTGCAATAATGTCTTAACGATTACTGAATCGGGAGAGGTTCTTCACTCCGTTGAGCAGCGCGCCTGCGATCAAGAAGAATTGTTCGCCTAATCAACTCGCTTGGGAAGGCCGTTGACTGTGAAGTAAAGGTTCGTGGCGCCTCGCTCCGCTCAGGTGGGAATGTGGTAACGCCTGAACCGAGACTGCCAACACATCGGGAACCATTCTTCCTGAAATGGCAGTTTTACTTGTAATCCATCGGTCCCAGGGTGGGGCGGTAGCGGGCCCACATCGCCTCGACCAGCGGGTCCCAGACCTGCCGCTGTCGCATGTACGAGGCCGAGAAGTCCCACCCCCGGGCCTCCTTGATGATCCGGACGTGCTCGGTGTCGTCCTCGTCCATCCAGCGGTCGCAGTAGTCGAAGAACGCCGGGCGGTCCCACACCTTCTCCATCTTCAGCAGGTGCAGCGCGAGCGCCTCGCCGACCCAGCACAGGCTCGAGCAGCACCGCCGGTAGCTTTCGCCGATCTTCGCCGGCCAGTCCCTGGGGTGGAGGTGCTCGTAGGCGCCCCAGCCCTCGTGCCGCGGATGGCCGTCCTTGCCGACGTGCCCGGCGTAGACCACCTTCGCCCCCGTCCAGCAGTCGCCGTACATCGTCTGCATGTCCTCGCTGAACTTCACGTCCGGGAACTTCCGGTAGGGATGGCTCATCTCCTCGTCGCCGAGCAGGTACCCGGTGAGGACAATGGCGAGCTTCCGCCCCTGCCCGTGTCCACCGTGCGCCGGCCAGCCCGCGTGCCCCGCCCGGACGTTGCCCCAGAGGTCGATGCCGACCTGGCAGAAGTTGATAAGCAGTTCCTCCTTGGCCTCGGCGTCGACGTCGCAGCACAGCAGCAGGGCCGCGATCCCCGTGGCCCGGGCGACCTCCCGGCCGTACTGTGGCATGTTCTCCACCGGGCAGATGAACCCGTCGAAGCAGACGTCGATCCACGGGCGCTCGAACACGCGCGCCCACAGACGGACGTCCGTCTGGTTCCAACTCGCCGGGCGGACCTTGAAGAGCACGTCCAGGCCGCCGCGGCCCTTCTCGGCCCCCTCGGGGATCTCCAGTTTCGGCAACAGTTTGCGGCGAAGGTCGTTCGCCCGGTAGATCCGGTTCGACGTGTCGGCGTAGGCCGGGCGGAACGCGTCCGCGGGCGGCCGCTCCGCCAGGCACGTCAGCACCGCCGCCGTCCGGACGGGGCTCCTGCACGTGCTGCTCGGCCGCATCATGCGCGGCATCTTCCGGACCGCCTCCACGCTGATCGTCGAGACGAGCGAGTCGCCCGGCGTCATCCGTACCGGCGGCGCGCGGAACTGCTCCGGGTCCCACCGCCCCTGCGGCGCCCGGTCGTCGAATCCCGCCTTGTCGACCATCCGCATGTTCAGCACCGAGCCGTTCCGCCCGTCCGCCGGCTTCGGCTCGATCCCCGCGACCGTCACCGGCCCGACGACGTACCAGTCGCCGTTGACGAACCGCCCCACCGGTGCCGGCTTCTCGAACGTCCACGTGATGCCGTACTGCGAGACCGACCGGCTCGTGGCGGGCCCGGTCACCTTCGGCTCCGCCCCGGCAGCCCATCCCTGCGCGAGGGCCATCGCCGTCACGAGCGTCACTGAAGCGAATATCCGCCGCATCGTCCGATCCTTTCCGGTCCACTCGCGGACCTTGCCTGTCTGCGAATGCAAGGTTAAACCGCCCGCGCGGGGCCCGGTGGCGGGCAATCCGGGAGAGGCGGCCGAGAAGCGGGCGGCAAATTTGCTTGAAAACGTCTCGGCGAGGGGATATGGTATCCGGTTCGCCCCGTCTCCGCGGTTCCGGGAGGGCCGACGGCGGCGGGCGGACGGCCCGGGGATGCCAAGGCGGGCCGGGTGATCGACCCTCGGCAGAACGAACGAAGGAGGACTCGTTGCCAGTCAAGATCAGGATGAAACGTTTCGGCCGGACCCACCGGCCGTTCTTCCGCGTCGTGGCCATCGACCGGCACAAGAGCCGCGACGGCCGCGTCATCGAGGAACTCGGCAGCTACGACCCGCACGAGCAGGAAGGCCGGAAGATTCGGCTGAATCTGGAGCGGGTCCAGTACTGGCTCGGCGTCGGCGCGAAGCCGAGCGAGACGGTGGCCTCGTTCCTGAAGCGCATCGAGCAGGGCAAGCTGTCGGCCCAGCCGGTCGAGGCGCCTTCCGCTCGCCCCGCGGAAGCCGCGAAGGAGGCCGCCCCGGCGCCCGAAGCCGCGGAACAAGCGGCCGCGGCACCCGAGGCGAAAACGCCCGAGGCCGGGGACGCCGCACAACCCGCCCAGCCGGAGCCGGCCGCGCCGCAGGAACAGGCTCCGGCGGACACCTCGGCTTCGTCCGGGCCGGAAGCGGAGCAGGCCAGCGGCGAGAGCGTGCCGTCCGATCAGGATTCGTCCCCGGAGGCCAAGGCCGAGTAGGCGGACGGCGGCCACCGAAGTGCGCCGCGGAGCCGCGCCCCTTCGATTGCGGGCCGCGGCTTCTTCTTTGTCCCGTCGCGCCCCGGCGCCGGTCGGGCCGGGACAAGGCCACCGGAGGTCCGAACGGGGAGCCAGGCCGATGCGGGTGGACATCCTCACGTTGTTCCCCGAGATGTTCGAGAGCTTCGCCCGGGAGAGCATCCTCCGGATCGCCCGGGAGAAGAACCTCCTGGAGCTTCACCTGACGAACATCCGCGACTACGCCGAAGGCCGACACCAGAAGGTCGACGCCACGCCCTACGGCGGCGGGCCGGGCATGGTGATGATGGTGCCGCCCGTGGCCCGGTGCCTCGACGCCGTCCGCGCCTCCGACGACCGCCCGGGGCCCTGCCTGCTGATGACCCCGCAGG
>CAZGEE010000050.1:598-1203 GCA_964525035.1 uncultured Anaerolineales bacterium | reverse complement strand
CCCCGCCTACGTGCGGGCGGACGCGCCCCTCGAGGCGACCGCCCGCGAGCTGGCGTGCGAGCAGCGGCTCATCCTCCTGTGCGGCCGCTACGAGGGCGTCGACGAGCGCATCCGCGGCCTCGTCGACGACGAGATCTCCATCGGCGATTACGTCCTGACCGGCGGAGAACTGCCCGCCATGGTCCTTACCGACGCGGTGACCCGCCTGATCCCCGGGGTCCTCGGCGACGAACAGTCCTCGCACGAGGACTCGTTCTCCGGCGGCCTGCTGGAGTACCCCCAGTACACGCGCCCGCGGGAGTTTCGCGGCATGACGGTCCCGGAGATTCTCCTGTCGGGCCATCACGGTGAGGTCGAGCGCTGGCGGCGCGAGCAGGCCCGCCGGCGCACCCGGCAGCGCCGGCCCGACCTGTAACGGGACCGCGCGGACCGTCGCGGTTGCCCGGCGCATAAGATCGCGCTGGCACTGCCCGCGCGGACGGGTACAATACATGGTTCGTGTGCGGTCCCGCGCGGGGCCGTGGCTTTCGGGAACGCCGACGGAAACGTCCTATGGTTCGGCCGCCTCACATTCGACGGTACCTGGTGGGGTTCGACACCTCGAC
>CAZGEE010000050.1:0-588 GCA_964525035.1 uncultured Anaerolineales bacterium | reverse complement strand
CCTGCCGCAGATCTTCACCGACTGCCTCGTCATCGGCGGCGGAGTGGCCGGTCTGCGGACCGCGCTGGAGGTGGCCGCCGACGGCCCCGAGGTCCGCGTCACGCTCGTCACCAAGGGTGACCTGCTCGAGTCGAATTCCTTCTACGCCCAGGGCGGGATCGCCGCGGCCGTCGATCCCGACGACTCGCCCGAGAAGCACGCCGAGGACACCCTGGCCACCGGCTGCGGCCTGAGCGATCCCGAGGTGATCGAGACGGTCGTCCGCGAGGCCCCGGACCGCATCCGCGAACTGATCGACTGGGGCACGCCGTTTGACCGCGAGGGCGAGCGCCTGGCCCTGACGCGCGAGGGCGGGCACTCGGCCCGGCGCATCCTCCACGCCGCGGGCGACTCCACCGGGCGCGAGATCACCCAGACCATGGCGGCCCGGGCCCGCGTCGACTCCCGCATCATGCTTCGCGAGCGAACCTTCGTCATCGACCTGCTCACGGGCGACCGCGGCGAGGTCCTCGGGGCGCTGCTATGGGAACCGAGTCGGGGCCTGACGGCCTGCTGGGCGCGGTGGACCGTCCTCGCCGGCGGCGGGGC
>CAZGEE010000049.1:681-8643 GCA_964525035.1 uncultured Anaerolineales bacterium | reverse complement strand
CCAACCACGTGTTCGTGCGGGTGGCGCCTCGCAAGCGGCCTGAGCCGATGGGCGCTGCGGCGCAGTAGGAAGCGCGCCGCTCGCCGGCCGGGGTGCCGGGACGGACCAGGCACGGGACGATCGTCGGACCACGAGGGTGGTCTGCGGCGACCGTCCCTTTTTGCGTTTGGGAGGGGGTAACGTGCAGGTCGCGGATTTCCTGAACGAGCTGCGTGCGGGACGGGCATTTCGCGGGCAGATCGTCCACGTGGAGCGTCTTCCGGCGCGGCCGGCCGCGTTCGCCGAGCCCGAAAAACCGCTGCCGCCGGAACTGGCCGCGGCGCTCGCCGGGGCCGGAATTACAAACCTGTACCAACACCAGGCCGAGGCCGTAAACGCGGTGCGCCGCGGTGAGGATGTGGTGGTCGTCACGGGAACCGCCAGCGGAAAGACCATGTGCTACAACCTGCCCGTGCTGGAACGCCTGATGACGGCCCCGGAGGACCGGGCTCTGTACCTGTTTCCGACAAAGGCCCTGGCTCAGGACCAGCTCAAGACCCTGCACTGGTGGCAGCAGGCGGCGCCGGGCCTGGAGGCGCTCTGCCGCCCCGCGACCTACGACGGCGACACACCCCGAAGCAGTCGGCGGCGGATCCGGAGCGAAGCCAACATCGTGCTCTCGAACCCCGACATGCTGCACGTGGGGATTCTCCCCTACCATGGGCGGTGGGCGAGCTTCCTCCAGCACCTTCGGTTCATCGTCGTGGACGAGGTGCACACCTACCGCGGCATTTTCGGCAGCCACGTGGCCATGGTGCTGAGACGCCTGGCGCGGGTGTGCGAGCACTACGGTTCCCGGCCACAGTTCATCTGCTCCTCGGCCACGATCGCCAATCCCGGCGAGCTGAGCACGCATCTGACGGGTCGTCCGTGCCGACTGATCGACTGCGACGGGAGCCCGCGCGGGCCCCGCAGCTTCGTTTTCTGGAACCCGCCCGAGACCTCGCCGGATCACCTGTCCCGCCGGTCGGCCAACATGGAAGCGACCGACCTGTTGGTCGGCCTCGTCGAACGGGACGTCCAGACCATCGTGTTCGCCAAGGCCCGCGTCGTGGCCGAGCTGATCTACCGCTACGCGCGCGAGCAGCTCGCCGCCGGCACACGCGGCTACCTGGCGGACCGGATCCGGGCATACCGGGGCGGGTACCTCCCGGAGGAGCGCCGGGCCATCGAGCGCGCCCTGTTCGAGGGAAAGCTCCTGGGCGTGACCAGCACCAACGCGCTGGAGTTGGGCATCGACGTCGGGAGCCTCGACGCGGCGATTCTGGTCGGTTTCCCGGGCACCGTCGCATCGACCTGGCAGCAATCCGGACGCGCCGGCCGGGGGGAGGAGGAGTCGTTGACGGTCCTCGTGGGCCACAACGATCCGATCGACCAGTACATGATCCGCCACCCGGATTACTTCTTCCAGCAAAGCCCCGAGCACGGCATCATCGACGTCGCGAACACGTACATCCTGGCGAGCCACCTTGCTTGCGCCGCGGTGGAGCTGCCCTTGCGCGAGGACGACTCCGCTTTCTTCGGGGAAGCGATGGAGGAGATTCGCGACGTGCTCCGGGGCGAGGGCAGGATCCGCCACGTGGGGGACGGCGACTACTGGGCCAGCAGCGAAATGCCCGCCCAGCGCGTGAACTTGCGCAACATCAGCGACAACACCTTCAGCATCGTGGACGTGACCGGCGGCCGCCGCGAGGTCATCGGCTACGTCGATGCCATCAGTGCCCCGGAACTGGTCTACCCCGAGGGAATCTATCTGCACGAGGGGGAGTCGTACCAGGTCCGCTCGCTGGATCTCGAGGGCAAGGTGGCCTACGTGGAGGAGGCCGGCACGGACTATTACACGCAGCCCGTGCTGGCGGACCAGTGCCGCATCATGGAGGAAATCGAGTCGAAGCCGTTGCGCGGCCGGGCGAGCGTGCACTTCGGGGAACTCGAGGTGACGTGGGCGACGGTGGCCTTCAAGAAGATCAAGTACCTCACGATGGAGAACATCGGGCAGAAAGCACTCGATCTGCCGACCCAGACCCTCTCGACCACGGGGGCGTGGGTGATCCCGGCGACGGAGGTGCTGAGCGACGTGAACCGGATGGGTCTGAAGGCGGTGGAAGGGCTCGTGGGTATTCGCAACGCGATGCTGGTGACGCTACCGCTGCTTGCGATGTGCGACCGGCGCGACCTCTCCGGCATCTGCAACAGTTCCGCCACCGGGATGCCGAGCCTGTTCGTCTACGACCGGTACCCGGGCGGGCTGGGCTTCGCGCAAAAGGGCTACGAACTGATCGACCGGTGGCTTACAATGTCCCGGCGGCTGGTGGACGAGTGCCCTTGCGAGGACGGTTGCCCGAGTTGCGTCGGACTGGCCAACCTGCGGCCGCCGCTGCACCAGGACCCGGACCTTTCCAGCGGGTACGCGATTCCGAGCAAGGAAGCGGCCCTGGAGATCTTCTCGCGGTTTTTCGAGTCGAACGCGGACGATTGAGCGATGGCGGACGATTCTCGCAACGGCGGTGGGTCGGGCTTTGGCGGAAACGGGCTTTTCTCCCGCGAGGCGGGGAAACGCCTGGCGAAGCTGAACCGGAAACGCCTGAAGGATGCCCTGACCACCGCCGACAAGCTTTCCGGAGGAGCGGGGGCAGCCCAGGGTAGGACTTCAAGCTCGAAGGCGGACGGCCGGGGTGAGCTCGAGACGCTGTGCCCGGGGAAGGTGGCTGACGGGCCGGAAGGCCAGTGTTACCTTTTGGAAGGGCCTGCGAGCCGCGTCGTGCCAACCAGGGAGGCCTTCGACGCGGAATACCGGCGAACCTTCCTCGGGGGCGGCACAAGCGTTACGCTCGAGGAACTGCACGAAACGGTTCGTCCTTTCCTGAAGTCGCCCGTGGACGGCATTGGGTACATGGACATCGAGACCTGCGGCATGGCGGGGATGCCGGTGTTCCTGCTGGGCGTGCTCCTGTGGCGGGAGGACGTCCTGGTGGTGCGCCAGTTCCTCGCGCGGGACTATTCGGAGGAACGGGCGATGCTCGCCCGCGCGTGGGAATGCCTGGACGAGTTGACCACGCTGGTGACTTTCAATGGCCTGAGTTTCGACGTTCCGTTTATCGAGGCCCGTGCGGCGGCGAGCGGGCTCGGGTGTCGGCGACTGGCGGCCGACCACGTCGACCTGCTGCACGAGGCCCGGAGGCGGTGGAAGGCCGTCTTGCCGAACTGTCGCCTCCAGACCCTGGAGCGGTTCATCTGTGGCCGCCTTCGCAGCGGAGACATCCCCGGGGAACTGATTCCGGAGGTCTACCACGAGTACGTTCGTACCGGCAATGCCGGGCAGATGGCGGCCGTGGTTCGGCACAATGCGCTGGACGTGGTGACCCTGGCGGAATTGGCGGTGACGATTCTGCAGAACCGTGACGGGGACTGGTTGTGACGGGCGTGCGGGTCGCTCCGCCTGGGAGGCTGCAGATTCCGTCTGTGCGCTCCGTTCGCTTGTTGCGGAATTGTTGCCACAAGTCAACGGACGTGCCGTACGATTAACACGCCCCTAACGGCTTTTGTCGAAATGACTTAGCGGCTGTAGGCGCTCATCGACGGCTTCACGTTGATGCTTGGCATCACGAATTCCTACGACCGATACGCCGGGCACAGATGGAGCGACCGGCACTTCTGGGCCTGAGAAGCCCCGTTTTGGGCCCACATAGGGGATTGCCGCCCGTTCTGAGGCTGTGGCAGCTTTTGGCATGGCCTTTGCTCCTATACAGAGTGACGCAAGGAGGGGTCGCTACGATGACCGAGGCGGAGTTCCAACAACAGTTGAGTGAGCTTCTTCTGGAGATGCAGAAGTTCCCGGAGTTGGAGAAGAAGAAGCCCGGCGAGTTGCAGAAGAAGTCGGCAGCCAGGAGAGAGAGTCTGAAGCAGCGGGTGGCCGGGTTGCAGAATAGCCTGGATTACCTAAGGTTGTCGATCAAGTATCTCACCTTTGATCTGGAGGCCACAAAGCGAGAGAACCGCGTGCTGCGACGTATGTTGGAGGAGGGGTTGTAAGCGCGGCACGAGGTGTCCTGCGGGGAGCAGCGGGGACCCAGGCAGGAGGGGGTGGCATCCAGTCAAGCAGGGCCCGGGCGTTTGCGGAGGCGTTCGGGCCACTTTTTTGCGCTGTCGCAGGAGATCAGTACTCTTCCTCGGACCCGTCGGCGAAGGTGGTTTCCCGCCCATAGACGGGGAGTTCTCCACCGGCGTCCTGCAACGCCAGGTCGAACATGCGGTCGCAAAGCTCGCGGTTCTCGGCGGCGCTGTTCCGCTCGTGGCGCGGGTCCGCCTTGGTATTGAACAACTGGTACTGCGAACCCTTGAAGTGTGCGATCAGCACGTGCGGGTCTTGCCGGACATAAGCGAAGTCGCGCATGGCGCTGGTGACATAGGGCCGACCGCCGTGTCCTCCTCCGCCCATCGCCCGCGTGTCGATGCCGTCCAGCGGCTCGGGGGGCGTGACCCCGGCCTCGTTGAGCGCGGTGCTGATCAAATCGACGTTGTAAATCAATCCGTCGGCTGTGCAGCCTTGCTCCATGCCCGGACTGTAGTAGAGCGCCGGAATGTCGATCAGCTCCGGGTACATGGCCCAGGCGATCTTCCCCGTGATGCCGTGCTCGCCGAGCGAATGACCGTGGTCGCTCAGAAAGAGGACGACGGTGTTCCCCATCAGCTCGAGCTCCTCCATCGTGTCAAGGAACTTGCCGAGCCACGTGTCGCAGAGGGTCACTTCCCCGGCGTACAGCGCCCGCATGTGTTTGAGTTCCCGGGGTGAGAGCCAGTCGGCGTCCCCGTACTTGTCGTGGATTCCGTACTGCGCGCGGCCCTCGTATCCCGGGTCGTAGAGTTCTGTGTAGGCCGGAGGAGGATCCCACGGTTCGTGCGGATCGAAATGGTCTACGACCAGGTAGAACGGCTTCGGCTTCCCGGCGTTTTCGCGAAGGAACGTCATGGCCTCGGTGTAAACCTGCGGCGCGAACCAGTCCTGTTCGCCTTCCCGCCCTCGGATGTTCGCCACGTACTGGCTCAGCAGGCTCAGGTGCGAATCGGTGTGCGCATCGCTGACGGTGAACGCCTCCACTTCTTCCCGGGATACCGTCTGGTTGTTTTTCCACCGATCCTGCTGCTGGCCGCGAATCCGGACGGCCTGGTCGAAACCACGTTCGAAGTTCATCCCCGGCGCGAACATCGGCAGGGTGTCGGTGACCAGTCCGGTGTGGTAGCCGGCCTCGTGAAGAACCTCGGCGACCGTCGGCCGGTCGGGCTCCATGGGCTGCCAGCCCGGGAGGCTCACGATGTCCCACGGGATGGGCCGGTAGTTCTTGAACGGGTACGCCCGTCGGCCGGTGAACATCGCGCGCCGCACGGGGATCGTGGGCAACGATTCGGGATAGGCACCGGTGAACCGGATGGAGCGCGCGGCGAGCCGGTCGATGTTGGGCGTCCGGATCCACCGGTTGCCGTAACAGCCGCAGTGGTCCTTGCGAAGCGAGTCGGCGATGATCATGACGAGGTTGGGCTTCAACATCCGATTCTCCTCTGCGTTCGGAGTCCTGCAGGGGCCGGGTGCCCGGGCCGTGCGAGGGCCGGCGACCGCTATACTCTACTGAAACTCCGAGGACCCACAAGGCGAAACAGTCACCGCTCCGCCCGGCCCGGCGGCCTTGCCGGCCGGTTCCCACACGACTACTCGGTTGACCGGCCCCCGCGCATTCAGCATAATTGCGGATTCCTCGGTCAATCGTCTTGGCCGAGGATACTCGGAAACCACGCTAGGAGATTTCGATGAAGCGCCGCACGGTGAAGCTGGATGAAAAGTGGTCGGTCGTTTTCGATCCGCAGAACGTCGGCAAGAAACGCAAGTTCCACGAGAAGCTCCCGCGAGGGCAGGCGATCGACGTGCCCGGCGTCTGGGAGGAAGTCCGACCCGGCTACGACGGGGTCGGGTGGTACGGGACGAGCTTTCAGGCGCCCGAGGGACGCGACGGGCGACGGGTCCGCCTGCGATTCGGCGCCGTGAACTATTACTGCGAGGTCTATCTCAACGGGCGCGAGGTCGGCCGCCACGAGGGCGGCTACACGCCCTTCGAGTTCGACGTAACCAACCGCTTGATCGAGGGCGCGAACCGCCTGATCGTGCGCGTGATCGACCCGCCACGGCGCAAGATCATCGAGGGGTTCCGCAGCGGGGCGCCGCTTTCGCACAGCGACATCCCCACCTGGAAGGCCGGCTGGTACTGGAACTTCGGCGGCATCTGGCAGAGTGTCGAGCTTGTCATCACGGATCGGACCTTCATTCGGGACGTCTTCGTCGAGCCGCTACCGGACCAGGGCAAGGCCAAGGTGCACGTGACCGTCGTGGCCGGCAAGGGGGGCAAGGCGGAGATCGCGACGGAGGTCCGCCCCTGGAAGGGCAAGCAGAAAACCGGCGGCGTGGCCCAAAAAACGGCCACGCTGAAGCGCGGCACGCGAACCGTAACGATCCCCGTCGAGATCGACAACGTCCACTGGTGGGACACCGAGGATCCGTTCCTGTATCGTGCCGAGGTGAAGCTCGCCACGGCGAACGGCGAGGACGATGCCCTGGGAGCACGCTTCGGCATGCGGACGTTTACAGTGAAGGGCGGGCACTTTCACCTGAACGGGCGTCGGATTGTCCTGAAGGGCTTTCTCCAGCAGGGAGCCTACCCGCGCAAGCTGGCCTATCCCGAGTCGCGCCGACTGCTTCGCAAGGAACTCGACCACGTCAAGCGCAACGGGCTGAACTTCATCCGCCTGCACCTGAAGCCCGATCCGTTCACCCCGGAGCTGGCGGACGAGATGGGCATCCTGCTGGTGGCCGAGCCGCCCGCCGGGTGGATCGAGAAGACCGAGCACACCACGCGCCGGTGTCTGCACGAGGTGGAAGGACTGGTGCGGCGCGACCGCAACCACCCCAGCATCGTCATGTGGTGCATGCTGAACGAGATTTACCACTACTGGACGTTCACCAACAAGGAACTCGACACGCTGCGCGGCAAGATGAGCCGGCGGGCGCGGGAGCTGGACCCCACCCGTATCATCGGCGACAACTCGGGCGGGGCCCACGCCTACGGGGAGTGTGCCGGGGCGCTGATGCCCTATCGGAAAACCTATTCACCGCTCCGGGACCTGCATCAGTACTGCAAGGTCCCGACCACGCCCGAGGCGTTGGAGGACCGATACCGGAACCTTCCGAAGAAGGGCGGCCCGATCTACATCTCCGAGTTCGGCGCGTTCGAGTGCCCACCCGATTGGGAAAAGACCCTCGCGCGGTACTCCCCGGCCGACAAGCGCCGTGGACTGGAGGACTATGCCCAGTACCGGAGCTTCTACGAGTCGCTGAAGAAGCGCTTCCGCCAGGCCGGGCTCAAGGACACCTTCGGCGGCGTCCGGGACTTCATTCGCCGCAACGACCAGCGCTACTGCGAGGAGACCCGCGCGATCGTCTCGGCCATTCGAAGCAACCGCCACATGGACGCCTACGCCATCTGCCAGCTGGCCGACGCCTCGGGTGAGATATTCGGCACGACGGACATCTGGCGCCAACCGAAGGCCTACGCCGCGGAGTTCGCCCGGGCGTCGCAGACTCCCTGGATCGTGGTCCATCTGCCTCAGCGGGTGGTCGAGCCGGGGGCGCGGTTGCCCGTGGTGCTCGATTGCGTGAACGAGCACGACACGGGGCGCACCTATACCGTGGAGGCCACGTTGCGCCGGGAAGGCGGCGGGCGCACGTTTGACCGCGCGGGGACGCGCTTCCGGGCCCGCGAGTGGGTCCAGAACGTCATGAAGAAGTCGCTCACCGCTCCGAAGGCCGAGGGCCGCTACGTCGTCGAGGCGGTACTGAAAGAAAACGGCAAGGTTCGTTGCAGGAACTCCCTCCGGTTC
>CAZGEE010000049.1:0-671 GCA_964525035.1 uncultured Anaerolineales bacterium | reverse complement strand
ATGGGCAGATCGTAGAGGTGGCCGCCCCGGACGAGGAAATCATGGGGGCCCTGCGAACCGTCGGCGCGAAGCCCCGGCGGATGGGCAACAGCACCGCGTGGAAGGACAATCCGTTTGTCGCGGTCGGCCGCGGCGTGCAGGAGGACGGACCCCGGTTCGAGGTGCTCCAGCAGATGTCGCGCCAGGTGCGGCTCGGCGGCGTGGCGATTCTCCTGGAGCCCAAGACGCCCGTGTTCTGCGATAGCCTTCTGCCGAGCCTGATCCGCCTGACCTCGCCGATGCGGACGATCGGCTACGTGCGCGACCATCCGGTGACCGAGGGGCTGCCGAGCAGCGGCATCGTCGAGTACGAGTACGGCCGCCTGCTCCGCGGCGTGCATCACGTGGCCGAGGACGTCAAGGCCGCCAAGGGCACCACGATCCTCGGCGGCATCGGCGCCCACATGTGGACCAAGCCGGACATCTACCTGTGGACGTCGCAGCTTGACGAGATCCCCGTGGGCCGGGGCAAGGTTATCCTCGTGCAGCTCGGCCTGCTTCGCCACCTCGAGGACGACCTGGTGGCCCGCCGGCTCCTGCGCAACCTGGTGGCCTACGGTCTGGCCTACGTAACTCCGACAGCGCCGTTTCCGATGCTGGGAATCGTGGCGATTGTCACGGCCGGGCACCTG
>CAZGEE010000048.1:0-8679 GCA_964525035.1 uncultured Anaerolineales bacterium | reverse complement strand
AGCGGGGCCTCGGCCTTGCGCCAGCAGACGAACGAAAGCCGATCGACGCGGGCGAGGTCCACGCGGTCGCCGGAGAAGATGATCTTCAGCCAGCCGCCCTCGCGGCCCTGGAGCCAGCGGTTCTGGTCCACCGCGTCGAGCGGCACCCGCACGCGGGACTGGCACTGGTTGAGAAAGGCGAAGTGGCAGCAGAACGACGGCCCGTCGGCCCCCTCGCGGAGGTAGATGGCGAAGACGCCGGCCGTGTCGCCGTCGACGAGCACGTCGCACACCAGGTGCGTCGCGCCCGAGAGCGTGCCCGGCGCGAACACGCACTCCCACCCGTCGTGCGGCTCCCGGGCCTCGTACCACGTGCCCCCGTCGAGAGGCGATTCCTCGTCGAGGGTCCGCAAGCCGCCGGCCGTGGCCGTGGGATTGAGTTTCAGCGGAAAGTCCGTCGGCTGCGCCATGGTGGAACTCCCAAAGCCTACCTTGTGAGAAGGGAGTCACCATACAGAAATGGCCGGCAACTCGCAACCGCTTCGCGTGTTCTCTACAACCGCGCTGCTCGCGGGGACCCATCGCTAAAGAAACGGGCCCAGCCGTCGGCCGGGCCCGTCAAGTGCTCCTTGCGTCACCGACTCTTGCCTGAGCCGGCCGCCGCCGGTTTGTCGAAACACCTTTGCGCGTGCGCGGCCCTTCCGCCGCCGCGCCACGTACAAGAGGCCGTGCATTCGCGGGACGTTCAGCGACGCCGCCGCCGGGCGACCAGTCCCACGAGCCCCAGGCCCAGCAGGCCCATGGTCGCCGGCTCGGGCACGACATTGACCTGCAGGTCGTCGAAGACGGTTTCATACCCCCAGAGGTGGATCTCGGTGATCTCGCCGACGCCCGCTCCGGTGGTATCCAACCAGTCCCATTCCCACGTATCGGTGCTGCCGGAGAAGCTCCCCTCGGTGCCGATCACTTCCATCACGCCCGGGCAGTTGTTGCTGCCGACCCAGACGCCGGCCCAATCCACCGACTCACCTGGCTCGAGGTTGAACGTGACCGTGTCCACTGCGGGAGCCAGGCCGAGCGACCAACTGGGCGAGGTATAGGTTCCCTCGAAGAAGTCCCACCACGGCTCGTCACCCTGGACCCCGCCGATGTTGTGGTTAAAGAACGGGTTGTTGAACCCGCCGCCCGGGGCATCGAAATCCTCGATCTCCAGGCTCGCCGCCGCGGGCCCGGCCAACAGCAAAACGATCCCAACCTGCCAGATGATGATTCGTGCGGTCTTCACAGCAATCCCTCCCTTTTTCCTGCCCCAGTGAAATGGCCTGTCCCGACAGCCGGGGCGACCAAGGCCGCCGGTCCGTTGCCACGTTCTCTCCGCTGCGTAGCCCGGCCGATGGAGGCCCGGGCGCCTGTGAGTTATCAGGGACTGCCCTCGTTACAACCATCTGCAAACGCGGTGCCAACCGGGTCCCGACGTAGCGGCGGGGGTCATAACTGACGCGAGGCGAAAGGCTTACGTGCCTGTTCCCATAAGGAGCGCAGGCCGCACATCCGGCCCGCGTTGAGCAAGAGCATCACGAGATGCGGAAAAACAGCGCCGGTGATGCCCCCGCAACCCCGATGGCACAGGGTTTCTGGAAAAGGAAAAGCGGATAGTTTCAGCATTCTGTGCACTCGCCCCATGAGAAGACGGGCCCGGCGCTTGGCCGGGCCCGTGACTGGCCCCTTTCGGCAACCGACTCTCATCAAGTCGCCCACCGACAGTTCGTCGAAAAGCATTTTGGTTCCGCGGCATAGCGTCCGCCGCGTTGCCCCATACAGTGGCCTTCCAACCACGCGCCATTCAGCGCCGGCGCCGCCGGGCAATGAGCGCCGCCAGGCCCAGGCTCAGCAGACCCATCGTCGCCGGCTCGGGCACCTTCGCCACCGAGCCGGTGTCCTGCGAGAAGTCAAGCACGTTGATGTCGAAGGGCGAGTTGTTGAACATGTCGACGTCGAACGTCACGTCGAAGAAGCTCTCCACCCACCAGTCCGGATCGCAGTCGAAGGACAGTTCGAGTCCCTCGCCGGGCGCGTTGCCGATGATGCCGTCATCCTGTTCCACGAACAGCTCCTCGAACTCGGTGAGGAGGATCAGCGGATCCACGCCGTTGTCCAGTTCGATCGCCCAGTCGCCCGGCTGGAAGAACGGGGCGTAGCCGAACGGGTCCCCGACAGGGTGTGTCATCCCGGTGGGAAGCTCGACCCGCAGGGAGAACCCGGGATCGCTGACGGGCGGGACCCCGTCGAAGTCGGCCGACTGAAAACTCTGGACATCCTGGACCGTCTGGGTGGTTCCCGACTGGACCGTCGTGTTGACCTACTGCTTGTTGTGCAGGTCGCCGTGATCGGTCACGAAGAGGATGAACTGCTCATTCTCGGGAAACATGCTGTCGTCGATCATCTGGCCGGCGTAGGCGATGGCCCCCGCCAGGTCCGCCGCGGTCCCGGGATGGTCCCAGACGCCCGTGCCGTTTCCGCCGACCGTGGTCACCGTCGTGTTGGGCTCGGAGGCGAACTGGTCGCGGATCCGCTGGGCCTGGTCGTTGTCGCGGCCCGGGTTCGAATCGGGGATGCCGGCGTAGACGACGATGTGCCGGCTCGTGACCGGTCCGTAGATCGGGTCCACGGGTTCCAGCGAGAAGTCGTCCGGGGAAAGCCCTCCACCGGTCGTGGGGGTCTCGTCGCTGTCCCGTCCCGCGGTCCCGGCGTCGTGGACCGTTCCGGCGGTGCCCCCACCGGGGCGCAGCGCCTCGGCGGCATCGTCGTCATAGCCGCCGTAGACGGCTTCCTGGCCGGCCGAGGTCGCCGAGGTCACCGTCGTGTTGGACCCCGTGAAGCTGTCCAGGCAGTCGCCGCCGTAGCACTGGGTGAACGTGATCATCCGATTGGCGAACGGGCTGATGTAGGTACTGATCATTCCGGCCAGGTCGCTCTCGGTGACGTCCGCGCCGGCACTGGTACACAATGTCGCTTCCTTCTCGGCAAAGGCCGGAAGCGATGCGGACACAAGGACCAAGGCACACAGCAGCACAAGGTGAGCGAATCTTCTGCACATATTCTTCCCCCTTTCTCTGGAGCACGATGGAAGCCCGCAACAGCCGGGCCTCCGGCTTGCATCCGGCGACACCGCGGCGCTGACAGCCACAGAACGGCTTCGGCAGGTCACCCAATGAAGAAAGGCAGCCTGCGGACTCTTCCCCGCAAGCTGCCCTGAAAGGCAGGCAGTAAGACGCATACCCTGGCTACGCGGGGCCCCTCAGACCCCGCCCCTCCAGCAATACTATACCCCAGGATATACGCCGGGGCAAATCGCACCCCCGAGAAAAGGAAAAACGGGCCTATCGGCCCCTTCGAAACCGCCGGATGAACTCGTGCTCAGCAAGGCAGGCTTGCTATCCCCTCTGCCCCTCCGGGCGACCACAAAACAACATGCGAGCGGCCTGCTCTGGCACGAGCATTGGAGCGGATTTCGGCCTGGTTTCCAATCGGTTGGCGGCGTATTCGAGCTGCACAGGCTATCAGCCGTTCGGCATGCCCGAGAAGGGCCGGCCGAGGGGCTGCTTCCACCTCATACGTTCAGCCATCTCCGAGAGGATCGCGAAATAGGCCATCGTGTGGCAGGTGCTGCTCATGGGCAGGATGCGGACGCTGTAGCCGGGCACGTCGACACAGGCGTCGCCCGGCCGAGACGAAAACCGCGCCAGCGCCTGAAGCTGCCGAGCGAGAGAACCCCGCCTCACGGTGCGGTCAGGCGCCCGCCTGAAGCGCCCCATGTGCAACCAGTGCCCGCACCCGCGCGGAATATCTCTTGGCACGGGGCTGCGCTCAGGTAGAATCCTCCGGGAGGACTTCATGAGCGAGACCTTGCGCATTCTCGCCGTCTTTCCGCACCCGGACGATACCGCCTTCTTCGCGGCCGGCACGCTGGCCCGCTGGGTGGCCGAGGGGCACCACGTCACCAGCGTCTGCGTAACCAGCGGCAACCTCGGCACGCTGCGCCGCGACCGGACGCCGGAAGAGGTGGCGGCCGCCCGCGAGAAGGAGCTCCGCGCCGCCAACGCGGCGCTCGGCATCCAGGAAACACGCACGCTTGGTTATCCCGATGGCGGATTCATCGACGCCGAGGCTTTGCGGCAGGACCTGGTGGGGCTGGTGCGCGAGACGCGCCCCGACCGACTGCTGACCCTCGACCCGTGGTTGCGATACGAGATTCATCCGGATCACGCCCTGGTGGGTCGCCTAGCGTGCGAGGCGGCGGCTTTCGGCGCTTTTCCGCTCCTCTACCCCGACCAGATCGGCGATTCCGTGCAGCGCCATTCGCCTTCGGAGGTCTGGCTCATGGGCCTGCTGGGCCGGCGCCCCAACGCCTACGTCGACATCGCCTCGACCCTCGACGTCAAGATCGCCTCCGCCCGGGAATTCGCGGGCACACCGGCCATCCTGGGCGGCATGTTCGCCCCGCAGGTCGACCCCGCCAACGTGTCGGCCCGGGAACACGAGACGCTGGCCCGCTCGGCCGACGCCTGGCTCCGCGCGATGGCGGAGCGCGTCGGCAAGCCGGCAGGTCTGCGCGCGGCCGAGGCGTTCTTCGTCGAGCGCTGCCTGCCCGGCCACTTCCACAACGTGGACCGCCTAACGGGTGAGATGCTCGGCGAAGAGAGCCCCCCGCCGACGATCCTCTAGGACGAGTTCTCGCGCGCCCGCGCGGCGCCAGACCCCGTTCAGTCCCGTGCACATGCCGCCCGCACGAAAAGAGAGAGCCGCTCGACATGGCTGCCGAACGGCCTCCCCAAGTGGATGATCGGAGGAACCTGTTTCGAGCCTCCCGTCTGCGGACACCCCCCGGCAGGGTCAGTTCCGGGACCCCTTCCGCCTCAGTATCTCGGGCCTGGGCGTGTCCAGGGGCGGAAGCTCCTCCGCGCAGAACATTTTGGCCAGCAGGAGGATGAAGCCCTTCCCCATTCGCTCCCTGGCCTCGGGCGAGTTCGGGTGGATCAGGTCCCGGTTGATGTTGTACTCCGGGCACAGCTTCCGGTAGGTCTTGCCGTTGTGCTCGAAGGTGCACGGCTTTCCGTTGGCGTGGGTCGCGACGACGTCGCGGATGTCGAGGATGGGGATCCTGCCGTAGTACCGCCTGACGACCTCGTCGCTGTAGTCACCCCCTCCAATGTTCCAAGCGCTGGCAGCGTCCCGGTTCTTGCCCTTCCTGTCCGGACCGTCGCCGCTGACCGGATGCGTGAGGATCGCGAAGCGGACGTTCGGGTAGTCCCTGATCAGCTTCTCCAGCATGGGGAAGTATTCGTCGGCCATCTGCTGCGCCTCCCTCTTCGGGCCGCAGTAGAGCGACTGGAACGCGCCGTCGATCTGGCCTCCGAATTTCCACGGGGCCTTGCGGAGAAAGTCGTCCATGAAGGCCCACCGCCGCGGAACCATGTCAAAGACGTAGTGAACGATCTTCGGCTCTTCGAAGGCGTCCGCCTTGAGGACCCGCTCCGTGTCGTTCACCCGCTCGGACGAACGGCTGTCCCACGCGAGCTCGTACTTCTTGTCCTTCCTGGCCATGATGGTGCCGAGCTGGAGACCCCACGACCGGCTCCCGAAGAGGATTCTCTTGCTCCGGATGACCTCCATGCACTCCTCGGTCACGAACTGAAACTCGTGGTCCACCGAGTAGGCGCCGACGTAAACGGGGGCGTTGCGCTTTCCCTTGGCACGGGGCTTGGCCTTGGCCGCCTTCGCGGACGGTTCGGCGGAGTTCGCAGGCGCAGCCGGTTCTTCGGCTCCACCCCACGGCGCCAGGGCGCCAAGAAACAGCGAGATCAGGACGCACGCGGAAATCATTCTTACGCGACGCAAAACGGGTAGCACGTTCGACATAGTCAGTTCCTCCTTGTGGGCCGGCGGCGAAGCCTATGTGGAAACCCTCACGCGCCCTGCGGGCCTCGTTTCCCGAAGCCCTCTTGTTCTGCAAACCTTGTCCTTGCCCGCGACAAATGGCACGCAGCCTTCCCTGTGCCACGGCAACAACTCCCGCTTTTCCAGGCACCACTATGATACCTCCCCGCCGGCGAATCAACCCCATTGGCGCCAAGACAACGCAATCCGCGTGGAAACCGACCCCGACCAGGGAAAGCCTCGCCAGAGGCCGCAGCCCGTGAATAAACAGCGTGCCGAGAGTGCGTCGTCGCTCGGGGATAGCCGTACTACACATAAAGAGGGCGGGGCGGCCACGGCCTTGGATCACGTCCTCGCTCCGAGAGCGGATGTTGGCCCCGGGCGGGCCCGACGGGCCCGCCCCCACGTCCACACCGATGGGGGCAAATCTGCCAACTCAGGGCCATGGGGCGTGTGCCTGGATCCCGGCGTTTGGAATGCTTCCGCTGCTCCAAGTCCCTATAATGTTCCGATGGCTCAGAGGAGGGAACATAACATGCACTCAGCTCGCCGGGACCGGACAAACTCCTTGAAGAGAAAATGGCGTGTCGGCGTGATCGACCACTACCGAGTCAAGGCCCGCGGAGAGCACGGAATACACGAGGCGTTCATGGGGCTGCCGGGCGTGGAGATCTGTGCCGTGGCCGACCCTGACGAGGAAAGCCGCCTCAGCCTGCTGAGGGATACCGGCGCCCGGAACATGTACGACGACTGGAGGACACTGCTCGAACGCGAGCGGCCCGATGTCGTTTGCCTCTGCTCGCGGCTTCCGGTGCATCACCCGAACGTAGTGATCGGAGCGGCCAAGGCGGGTTGCCACGTCTACTGCGAAAAGCCCTTTGCCACGAGCCTTGCCGAGGCCGACCGAATGATCGCGGCGGCGGACGCGGCGGGCGTGAAGCTGGGCGTGGCGCACCTCGCGCGTTACTGGGAATCGTTTCAGACCGCCCGCAACTTGATTCGCAGCGGAGACCTTGGCCGCCCGCTTATGGCGTACTGCCGGGGGAAAGAGGATGAGCGCGGCGGCGGCGAGGACATGATGGTTCTGGGGACGCACCTGTTCGATATCTGCCGCTTCTTGTTCGGCGGCCCCGCCTGGGTCTTCGGACACGTCTCCCACGAAGGACGCGACATGGTCCGATCCGACGCGCACGAGCCAAGCGAGCCGGTGGGACGCGTGGCCGGGGACGAGATCGTCGCCGTGTTCGGTTTCCCCGGCAACACCCATTGCCATTTCGAAAGCCGGCGGGGAATGTTCGACGGCACGCAATGGCGATTCGGAATCACGATTGTCTGTTCCAAGGCGCGGCTCGCGTTCAGGTATGGCGAAGAAGACCGCGTTCTGCGCATGTCCCGCGCACCATGTCCGTTCGAGGAAGGCGGCGAGTTTGAGGTGGTCGACGAAACGCCGTTGCCGGAGATTCCCGGCGCGGTGTCACTGGCGCGCGAGAAGACCGGATCAGACATACGGGCCTATTACGCCCGCTGCAACCGCCGGGCTGCGTGGGACCTGCTTTGCGCGGCAGCGGAAGGCAGAGAGCCCCTGGCCGGCGGCCGGGACGCACGGTGGACGCTGGAGATGATCCACGGTGTGTACGCCTCTCACCTGGCGGGCGGGAGACTGCCCCTGCCCCTCGCGGACAGACATCATCCATTGAAGTAGGCCAGGGGAGAGTCGAATTCACGCGGTTCCGGTGAATAAGGGAAATTCCCTCGTGTGGAGCGAAGTTCCCGACCCGATCATGGGCCGGACGAGGCCGTTATTGACATACACGCGGCTGCGGCGAACCGCACCGACCTTCTGCGGCGGCAGGAGGAATACCGACCGCCCCCGACGGGTTTTGCAATCGGCGTCGGGACGACCTCCGCGCACAGAAAACGGGCCCGGCAAAAGGCCGGACCCGTGAGATCGTGGTCGGCCTGCGTTTACTGGCTTTGAACAGGTAGCCGAATCGTTCCTGGCCGAGTTCCTCGTGCCGACGCTGCAAAACAGGCTGCTCAAGGGAGTTATGGATTCGCTGCTTGGAAAAGGTGCCCGGAAGGTGGGGGCGCTCGCGCTGGCTTGATCGCCGGAATGGCCTGTCCGGAGGCCGTTCATTGGGCCACGCACAGTCAAAATGGAGCCCTTGCAGCCTGTCGTCCCGGCCATTCCTCGGGGATCTGAGCCACTACAAAGCGGCCCGCCGCGTCAGTACGTCGAAGCGACATGCCGGTTCGATGCAGTGCCATCGGGGCCATGTCGCTGCAAAGTGACTGCATCATCTCCCACCAAAGTCACTGCAATGTCCCTGTGAAGTCCGTGCGGGGCTCTCGCCAAACAAGCGAAAAGGGCAGCGCCACGCGGAGGCGGGGGCGCCCTAATCTGATCCATACGTTGTATCTGGGCGCTACTTTCGCTTGTGGCGGGCAGTCAAGGCCACCAGCCCAAATCCTACGAGGGCCATGGTGGTTGGCTCTGGGACAAGCTCGAAGTTGTCAACCGCCACAAGCATGCCCTGCGAGAGGAAGGGATCTGGAAATGATATGTCCGCCTCCACCTCAATATCAAATGCCGAGTATTGAGCGGCCAAGGCTGAAATGTCCAGTTCCACCATCTGGACACCCTCCGACAGTGCTACATCGTACGAGTGCAACCCGACACGGGCCTCGACCTCCGCCCAGCAGTGACTGCCATGGAGGTAGTCAGAGTACTCGACGTAGGCGTCGAAACGCAGTGTGGTAGCG
>CAZGEE010000047.1:3176-8761 GCA_964525035.1 uncultured Anaerolineales bacterium | reverse complement strand
GCCCCTGCGCCGAGCCAGGCCGAGCAGGCCGAAGCCGAGCAGGGCCAGCGTTCCGGGTTCCGGAACCTCAAGGCCGTCGTTCGACACGCTGCCGGAGATGGTGGAGACGGAGTCGAGGAAATACGGATCCGTCATTCCGGCGTCCCCGGAAATGTCGATCGCAATGCTGTTGGCCTCCGGCGTGATGCCGTCCCAACCGTAGATAAACCGGGCCACGACCGAATCGGCCGGGATCGCGGTGCCCACGCTGCTCCCGTCGACGTGGACGAACGTAGTCAGGCCCGTTACGTCGCCAGCCGAGTTGCCCGCGTTGGACGCGTCGCTGAAGTCCTCCCAGGCATACGTCTTGCCGTCGGCTCCCAGTTCGGTTGCCCAATCGCTGCCGGTCTGCTGCATCGCAGGAAGGTCCAGGCTCAAGTGGCTGGTCCCGGTGCCGGTGAGCGTGCAGCCAACGCCAATGCCCAGGATGTCCGTTCCGGTTGCGCCCGTGCGGTCGGTGACCACCAGGTCGAAACGAAACTGGGATCCCTCGAGCGTGGGATCGACGATCTGCAGTGTGGGCTGCGCCAGAACCGATCCGGCGCAAAGGGTTACAATGATGAGGCTTACAACGTTCCGCATGGTGGACGACCCCCTCTCTTTAGATACACAGGGTCTTGGCAGCCGGGCCTCGCCGGCCCGGCGCGAACGGCCTATTGTGAACCCCGCAAAGGGTCTCGGCACGGCCCCGCACCCCGTCCCGGATGCATGCGGCGAAGTGCCCCTCCATGCCCGAACTGAAAAAGGGACGCACCGCCTTCGGCGGTCCATCCCCCGGTGCCCGATCCGATCGTCTGCGGCCACGCTGCCGCCGCCATCCCGGCCGGGCAGAACTCGCATTTTCTCGGCCCTTGCAGGCCCTTCTTCTGGCAGGGCCCTCATGCCGACTATCAAACTATGACACAGAAAAGTCCGAAAGTCAAGTCGGCGAAAGCTTTTCGCCGGCGGCGCCGCATTGGAGGCCGTAAAGGGGCTCCGCCCGGGGTTGCCTTTCCGTTTGTGCCGAGTTCGGAAGTGCTCAACCGGCTTGACTGCTTTGCGCACGGTCTCTATAATTCGCCCACAAAGGGCCATGCCGCGTGCGATGCTCGGGTGGTGGAATTGGCAGACACGCTACGTTGAGGTCGTAGTGCCCATAACTGGGCTTGCAGGTTCGAATCCTGTCCCGAGCACCATATGATTTGTCGGCAGTCCGGCGCAGCGGCCTGTGCGAGCTCAAACGCGGGGTGTCTTGCGGCCGCGGCAGGCAAGTGTTCAAGTCCGCAGTTCGCGATGGTTTGCCGGGAAGCCCATGCCGGCCGAGGGAGATCTTGTGACCCGGTGGTACGTTTCAGGTATCGCGTTGTTCATCCTTGCGGTGGCGGCTTGGTCTTCGATGGGGGGGACAATAGCGGCTGCGGCTACGCCCCTGTTGTTTGCCGAAACGGCGGCCGAGAGCGCTGACCCGACGCCGAGTGGTTCGGATTCCTCGGGTCGTTCGGTCGTCGAGATCGTCGGATTGATCGTCCTTCTGGTTGTCCCCGTCGCGCTAATCGTCGTGCTGGCCCGCCTGCAGCGCCGGCGGCACCAGGCCTTCAAGGAAGCGGCAAAGCGTCACAAGGAAGAGGAGCGCGTTCCCGGCGGGGGGCAGCGGAGCCGGTAGGAGCGGTTCCAAGGTCCGGATTGCCGAGGCGTTGTGCCCGAATGCAGTTCAGCCCCTTCTTTTCACTTCCCATTTCCTGCGAAAGATCTACCGGATTCCCGTGGCGCCCGATCTGACCGGAGCGATCAGACGGCCGCGCGGATCCTGTAGGCACGTTCGGCGTTGGCCCGGTAGATCTTCTCGAGGACCTCCTCGGGCAGGTCGAGCCCGGCCACCATGACCTCGCCGCCGGCGTCGGAGTCGTGAATGGGGGAGGGCAGCCACCCGTTGCCTTCCCAGAGATGGCGATGCACGTAGTACCGGGTCGCGTAATCGTCCGCCGACATGTCCTGCCGACGGTCGACCACGAGGTCCGTTCCCCACAGGAGGCGGTCCGCATACCGTATGACGAACTGCCGTGCCCGGTCGGCCTGGGCTGAGAGTTCGCGGGCGAGCCACTTCGTGGCCGACAGGTCCAGCAACAGCCCGGCGTGCGCTTCCAGCAGCCCCGCCAGGTGATCCAGGTCTTCCGGGTGGCCGGCCAGGTGCGCCGCCTGTACCACCAGGTCCGGGTGGCGCTGCATCCGGTTCACGAGTTGTTCGTACGTCTGGTTTTTCGTCCCGTAGCGTGCCGCGTCGGCGTAGTCGCGCCGGAACCAGATGTCCGGGTCCGCGATGTGGATCAGGGCCACGAGGCGGAGCTCGACCATGAGATCGAAAAGCGGGTCCAGTCGCGAGTCGTCCCAGTACAGGCCCGAGGTCACGTTAAAGGCCGGTTTGAACCAGAACTTTACGCCGCCAATCCGCTCGCATTCGACGCAGCGGCGAAGCAGGTCGGCCGTGCGCCGGCGGAAACGCTCCGGCTCGTCGATGTCCTCGTACGTGAGCCGCAGGATACCCACCACGCGGTCCCCGTACTCCCTGCGGCACGCTGCCAGGGTCGCCGGGTCGCCGATACCCACAAAGGTTCGGACGCCGTAGGCTTCGGCCACGTCCAGGAAGGTGTGCATCCGATCCGGCGGGCGGACGTGGACGTGTGCGTCGATCCGTGGCCCGGCGTAGCGTGCGACCGGCGGCGTCATGTACTGCGACATCGCGTTCCTCTCGGGCTCGGCGCGGAAGCCTGGGCGGTTATCGGTCGCCATACCACCGGTCGTAGAACTCCTGGTACGATCCGTCCTTGACACGCTGCCACCATTCGGCGTGCTCCCGGTACCAGCGGATCGTCGCCGCCAGACCTTCCTCGAAGGTCCAGCGGCGCTTCCACCCGAGCTCAGTCTCCACCTTGCTGCAGTCGATGGCGTAGCGTCGGTCGTGGCCCGGCCGATCCTTCACGAACCGGATCAGGCTCTCGGGCCGTTCGAGCTGGCGGAGGATTTCGCGCACCACGGCCAGGTTCGGCCGTTCGCTTCGCCCGCCGATGTTGTAGACCTCGCCCGGCCGGCCACGCTCCGCGATCTCCAGGAGCGCCCGGCAGTGATCCTTCACGTGGATCCAGTCCCGCACCTGCATGCCGTCCCCGTAGACGGGAAGGGGCTTCCGCTCCAATGCGTTGGAGATCATCAGCGGGATCAGTTTCTCCGGAAACTGGTATGGCCCGTAATTGTTGCTGCAGCGCGTGACCAGGGTCGGGAATCGGAAAGTTTTCCAGGCGGCCCGCACGAGCAGGTCGGCGCCGGCCTTCGACGCCGAGTACGCCGAGTTCGCCGCCAGGGGGCTTTCCTCGGTGAAGTGTCCGCTCTCACCCAGGGCTCCGTACACCTCGTCGGTGGAGACGTGAACGAAACGCCACACGCCGCATTCCCGGGCCACGTTCAGAAGCACCTGCGTGCCCAGGACGTTCGTCTCGATAAACGGGCGCGGGTCCAGGATCGAGCGATCCACGTGCGTTTCGGCGGCGAAGTTGATCAGCGTGTCCACGCCCGCTTCCATGGCTTCGCGAACGGCGTCCACGTCCTCGATGCGCCCGCGGACGAAGCGGTACCGAGGGTCGTCCGCCGCCTCCGCCAGGTTGTCCGGGTTCCCCGCGTAGGTCAGGGCGTCGTAGTTCAGCACGGTGTCGTCCGGCCTCTCGCGCAACAGGAGATGGACGAAGTTCGAGCCGATGAATCCCGCCCCGCCCGTGACCATCCATCGCATCTACTCGGCCTCCTCGCCGGAGGTGTTCCGAACGTTTGCCCCGGCACCGTCCGGATTGTCCTTCTCGCCGTCGTGCCGATTGCGGTCGGCTGCCCCGGACGTTTTGGAATCGCTTTCCTGCGTGTCTTCTTCGCTCGCGCCGGGTTCCGCGGCATCGGTCTCGCCGGCCGCCGCGCGAACCTTCGCGCAGTGGCTTCGCCAGTACAGACGCCAGCGGTAGTCGAGGACACGTTGCCTGGCTTCGGCGTCCGCCCGGCTTCCGCCCAGGTTCGGAGGCCGTGCCGTCAACTCCGTGGTGATCGTCTGCCTTTGATCGCCCCGGTACAACTCAATCCGAGCCTGGCCTCCTTCACCGATTCGTTGAATCCGCTGCACCAGGTGCTCCGTACTGCCGGCACCGAGAAAGGGTTCGTCGTTCACGGCGACGACGAGGTCCCCCGCCTGCAGGCCGGCCCGCTCGGCCGCGGTATCCGCCTCGATCTCCTCGATGGCGAATCCATAGTGGCGACCCTCCAGGAGCGGCTCCTCCTCGGGTGTAACGAGGCTGAACTGGACGCCCAGGAAACCCGGTTCCTGCGACTCGCCCGCATAGGCGGAAGTGGGCGTGTGATGCCGATACACCCGTTCCAGCCGATGGAGGATCTCCGGGTCGCGCGTCCGGGCCAGCAAGGGATCGATCACCTCGAGCACCCGGGCCGAGGTGGCCTTGAGCCGGGCCTCGGCTTGGCGCCGCTCCCGCCACGCAGGGCTGCCGAGTTGCTCCACGGCCATGGCCACGGTGGCCGGGTTCGGTGGCCGGTCCGCGGCCTCCGGCGCCTTCTCCGCGTCCCGGCTCGCCTCGGCCTTGGGTTTCACCGGGTCTTCCTGCGCGGTTGCGGCGGCATCGGAAACCTCCTCCGCGTCTCTTGCCGAGGAGGGGGTCGCTCCGACGGCGACGGCGGAAAGGATAGCCAGCGGCAGGGCGATTTTTCTGTAGAGGCTCATTTCGTGCTCAGCCGAAAGTCTCTTCTCCTTTGAGATTATGCCCTCGCGGGCCGATCCCTGATGGATCACGGGGCGGGCTCTTCGGGGTCGGGCCTGTCGAGCTCGTACTCCCGCCGCAGCCACTGGTCGTGTTCATGTTGCCGGATTCCCTCTTCGGCTTCGCCGGACTTCTCGACCCGGGAATCGGCGGATGGCTCCGCCCGGTCCGCGCGCCGTTTTGTCACTCTGCCCCGCTCGGCGGCCGAATCAATCTCGAAGCTCCGTGGCGCTTCTTCCTTGACGTCCTTGTAGCTTTTCGGTTCCTCCCGGCGACAGCCCGGAATCGAACTCATTATGAGCGCCGCCGCACAACATGCGATGATGGGACCGGCGATCTTTCGCACCCGCTGCATCCTCCCGCCCGAGAGACGTTTTTTCGATTGGACCATGCTACGGAAAACGTTTCCGCCGAACAAGCCAAAAGCCCTCGCTGAGGGCGCCCGTCACGAGGAACACGGGGCGTCTCGCGACGCAGCACGGGATTTGCGGAACGCGCCCGGCGAAAAACGTTTTTATTGCCGGTCGCGATGCGCTATAATTGGACGGATGTTCCACGGGAGGTAACTGAAAGTGGACCAGATGGACCTGCTCGGGGTCAAGCCGTCGGACGTGGCGATGTCGCTGTACATGCGTCCGATTCACCCCGAGTTCTTCAAGATTTTCGCGCGGCGGACTTACGAGGGCATCGGGTACGAGGCGGAATTGTGGATCACCGGCCTGAGCCACGTGCTCACGGTGCGCCATCTGGGGAAATCGCGGCGGG
>CAZGEE010000047.1:0-3166 GCA_964525035.1 uncultured Anaerolineales bacterium | reverse complement strand
CGCGGCGGGCGGCCGAACGGGTCATCACGGAGGTGATCGGCCCGGTCGGCGGCGGACTGCCCGATCGCGGCCGCGTCGAGCACCTGGAGCTCCGAGGTGAAAGCGAGGCGAAGTTCGGCCTTCGCAACGGGTTCCAGTATCAGATCAGCTTTCAGTCCGAACGCCTGGACGGGGACCTGTTGGCCGCAACCTACGATAGTCTGCGGCATCAGGGTCACGCCGAGGGACTGTCCTGTGAGTTCCGCGTCGAGGGCGTCCGGCGGGACCTCTGGCCCCTGGCGATGACCATGCCGACGCACGCCCGGGGAGCCTTTCTGCTGCACGCGTTCCACGTCTTCCCCGATTACAAGACGATTCTGAAGACGCAGACCCTCGTGGAACTCCCGTAGTTTGGCACGGGGCGGTCGTTCCCGATGAAGCCGGGCGACGCTCTCGGGCACGCGGTCGGCCGGAAGCCCGCCGCCCCCCCATGTCTTGCCAAAGGCGGGTCTCTCGCAATCGCTCGAGCCCTTTGCTATCATGTCGCAGCCGGGTGGCGGTCTCTGTGGCATTCAGAGGGAAAGCAGCTACGGGAAAGGAACCAGGATGAGTCGCATCGAAACGCTTGGCCGAATCACCGAATCGGGTTGCGTCGCGGTGGTCCGCGCCCCGTCCAGCGAACAGCTCGTGGACGTGGCCCGGGCGCTGCAGAAGGGCGGGATCACGGCCATCGAGATCACGATGACCACGCCCAACGCCATCGACGTGATCCGCGAGGTCTCACGTGAACTGGGAGAGGATGTCGTCACGGGCGTCGGCAGCGCGCTGGACGCGGAAACCGCCCGGGCGGCCATTCTTGCGGGGGCGGAGTTCGTGGTGGCCCCGGTGCTCGACCCCGAGACGATCACGATGGCGCACCGCTATGACAAGGTCTGCGTGCCGGGCGCCTATACGCCTACGGAAATCCTGGCTGCTTGGAGTGCCGGGGCGGACGTGGTGAAGGTCTTCCCGGCCAGCATCGGCGGGCCGAAGGCCTTCAAGGCCATCAAGGGCCCCCTCCCGCAGGTGAAGCTCAGTCCGACCGGCGGCGTGAACCTGCAGACGGCGGGTGACTTCATCCGGGCCGGGGCGGAGTTCCTCGGAGTCGGCAGCGCGCTGGTGGCCAAGGACGCGCTCGCCCGGGGCGACATGGACTGGATCACCGAGACGGCCCGAAAGTTCGTCGAGGAGGTCCGCAAGGCCCGGGAGGGCTGACACCTCTTCGGCAAACGGTTCGGAGCTTCCGATGTACCTGGGCATCGACAGCGGATCGACGACCACGAAACTGCTGCTCGTGGACGACGACGGGAATGTGTCGGGCCGGCGCATTGCCGCCACGGGCACCGACGCCCGGGAGGCGGCCGAGCAACTCTGGACGGACCTGTCCGGCGAGCTTGGACTTTCCGGGGCGGAGTGCCCGCCGGCGGTGGCCACGGGATACGGGCGACGGCGGATCGACATGGCGCCGTCGGTGGTCACGGAGATCACCTGTCACGCCGTGGGCGTGCGGGAGCACATGCCCGGGGCCCGGTCCATCGTGGACATCGGCGGGCAGGACAGCAAGGCGATCCGCCTGGACGCAGCCGGGCAGGTTGCCGACTTTGCCATGAACGACAAGTGTGCGGCCGGGACGGGGCGGTTCCTCGAAGTGATGGCGGCGCGGTTCGGCGTGCCCGTGGAGTCCCTGGGCGAGGCGGTGGACCTTTCGATCGAGCCGGTGGCGATGAATTCCACGTGCGCGATCTTCGCGGAGACGGAAGTCATCAGCCTGCTGAGCGAGGGCCGCGACCGTGCGGCGGTGCTGGCGGGCGTCCACATGGCCCTGGCGCGCCGGGTGGCGACCCTGGCCGGACAGATCAGGGCGGAAGCGCCCGTGGCGCTCTCCGGCGGCGTGGCCCGGAACCCGGCCATGGCCGCCATGCTCGAGCGGGTGCTCGGACTTCCGGTGATGGTGTGCCCCGATCCGCAGTTCACGGCCGCGCTGGGCGCCGCCCGGCTGGCGCGCGAATCGGCCGGGGGCTGACGCTCCGGGACCCGACAGGCGGGCAGCGCGATCTCAACATCGCGCTGGGCGTGAGCACGCCGGCGAAGCAGGGTCGCTCTGGTGGTCCGGTGGCCCGACTGGGCGGGGTCATTCGGGAAAGTCTGATTGAAAGGATAGGACGTCATGAGATACGCGATGCTTGTTGTGCTCGTGTTGTTGCTTCCGGCGGCGGGTCTTTCGGCCGAAACGTATTACCTGGATGCCCTGAACGGCGAGGACGCGGGGGACGGCAGTGCCGCCGCTCCGTGGGCGTCCATGGCCAAGGCCTTCACGGTCGTCCAGCCCGGAGACACGGTGCTCCTGCGCCCGGGCAATTACGGCGCGGTGACCTTCGGCGAGGGACAGGGGCTGGGGACCGAGGCCGGAGGGCGGATTACCTACAAGGCGGACCCGGCCACGTGCACTCCAAGGCCCGATCACTGGTTCGAGGAGGAACTGGCCCGCCCCGACCCGGAGAATCCCGACGGGCGGGCGATCTTCACGAGCGTCCTCTTCGACCTGTATTCGCACGATAAGGACGCCGAGACCAAGACCGGCACGCCCGCGGGTCACTACGTCACGCTCGAGGGGGTCGACGTGGTCGGGGGGAATGTTACGCTCAAGTCCTACGTCTCCCACGTCACGATCCGGGATTGCAACGTCTTCGGAACCTGGGGCGAGTTTTCGAGCCAGGTCACGGGCAAGGCCTTCAACCTCTACCGGGCCTACTACTGGGGCTCGAACTACCGGCACATCCTGATCGAGGACTGCTACGGGACCCGTTGCAGCGGCGGCACGATTCTGCTCGGCAACTTTCATGACGTGACGGTGCGTGGCTGTCACTTCTACTACCACTGCGCCAGCATGATGTCTCTCAACGGGAATATGGAACAGGTGACCCTGGAGGGTAACCACGTCCATCACCAGGTGGCGCTGGCCGACACGAAGAAGCACGATCAGACCGTCGTTGCCCCTGACGCCGAAGAGCCGAACCGCATCTTCACCATCGACGGCGACATCTCCTTCTGGGACTCGGCCTACGTCACCGATGCCACGACCGGCGACCAGGAGCTGCGCTACGTCGCGGCCTACGACCCGGCCACGCGGACACTGACCCTGGCGGCG
>CAZGEE010000046.1:5136-8872 GCA_964525035.1 uncultured Anaerolineales bacterium | reverse complement strand
TCCTGCTGTCGGCCGTGCTGGGATCGCTGGCCGGCGGGGCGATCTTCCTCGCGGTGCTGACCGTGGTGATCCTGTCGAAAACCGGCGGGGACGAAAGCGGTACGACGCCGGCAAATCAGCCGCCCGAGGCGCGCGAGACCCGGGCCGGGGAAGCCGCCGGAACCGTCGAAGAAGGTACGAGTGAATCCCGGGGACACAGCTACGAGTTCTTCGGCCACGTGCCCCAGCAGACCAGTAAAGATTACGAGAGGGGTCAGCGTGAAGAAAATGGAGGCGAGTAGTCCGTCGGCCCTCGCCTTCCCCGTGCGCCGTTCTGCGACCCTTCCCGAACTCACTCGCGTCGAAAAACCCTCAGGGAGCACCTCTCTCCGGTTCGATAAGAAACCATCGGGGCGCGAGAGGATCATGCGCCGTCAGCGCATGACCGACGTTAAACGCATCCCCGAAAAACTCCGGTAGGAACGCCGCAGCGAATGAAAACGATCGTCCACGTCACCCACGAAGCTTTGCAGAAGGTCGGTGGAATCGGAACCGTACTCGAAGGCCTGTGCACCGCGCCGGCGTACAGGAACCGCGTGGACCGGACGCTCCTGGTGGCCCCGGTCTTCGACGGCGACCGCGAGGCCGCGGACCAGCTCGGCCGCATCGGCCACGTCCTCTACGCCGGGGAGCTCGGCGTCGACGAGGGCGGATGGGCCGAGCGATTCCGCGCCGCCGAGGAAGAGTTCGGCGCCGGCTTCGTCTACGGACGCCGGACGCTCCGCGAAGAAGGCACCGGCCACGAGAACGAGGTCGAGGTGCTGCTCGTCGGCGTCGGCCGCATGCACGAGCACCCCCTGGCCGTGTTCAAGCTCAGGCTCTACGAGCAGTTCGGCATCCGGTCGGACCTCTACGACACGTGGGACTACGAACAGTACACGCGGATCGCCCCGCCCGCGATCCGGGCGATGCAGCACCTCGGCGTCGAGGACGGGGACGAGCCCGCGACGCTCATGGCCCACGAGTACATGGGAATGCCGGCCGCCCTGGCCCTCATGCTCGACGCCAACCGCCGGTGGCGCACGTGCTTCTACGCGCACGAGACCGCGACCGTACGCCGCATCGTCGAGAAGCACCTTGGCCACGACACCATGTTCTACAACGTCATGGAGCGGGCCCGGCGCGAGGAGAAGTCGCTCGAGGACGTCTTCGGCGACCAGTCGGGCTATTACCGCCATCCGCTGGTCGCAGCCGCGCACCGGTGTGACGCCACGCTGGCCGTCGGCGACTTCGTGCGCGAGGAGTTGAAGTTCCTCGAGCCCGAGTTCGCCCGGGCCAACGTCAAGGTGGTCTACAACGGCATTCCGGCGCACCGCATCGACGCCAAGGAGAAACGCCGCAGCCGCGGGCTCCTGCGGGACTACGCGGAACGGCTCACGGGAGACCGGCCGGACTGGATCATCTCGCACGTGACGCGGCTCACCCTGTCGAAGGGGCTGTGGCGGGACCTGAAGGTGCTGTGGCACCTGGAACAGGCCGCACGGAAGGCCGGTCGCACCGCCGTCTACTTCCTCCTCTCCAGCGAGATCGGCCCCCCGCGCCAGCCCCGCGAGGTGCGGGAGATGGAGTCGCGCTACGGCTGGCCCGCCGCCCACCGCGAAGGCTACCCGGATTTGACCGGCGGCGAGGCCGAGCACTACGCCACGGTCCAGCGCTTCAACACCGCGAGCCGGAACGTCAAGGCCGTGTTCGTGAACCAGTTCGGCTGGGAGCCCTCGCGCTGCGGGCGGGCCATGCCCGAGGGGATGGACTTCATGACCCTGCGCCAGGGGACCGACCTGGAACTGGGCCAGAGCATCTACGAGCCGTTCGGCATCGCCCCGCTGGAGCCGCTGGCCTTCGGCGGCATCTGCGTGCCGACGAACATCTGCGGCTGCGCGGGGTTCCTGCGCCGCCTCGGGGCGGACGACGGGACCCCCAACGTCGTCATCGCCGATTACACGCAACTGGACGGGGCGCCGGATTCGATCGAGGCGCTGCTGGAGGTCGGCAAGCGAGAACGGGCCGCGATCGAGGAAACCGAGGCCCGGCGCGTGGCCGGCGCGATCCTGGAGCGTCTGCCCGAGGACGACGGCGACCGCGAGCGTTTGCTCGAGTCCGGTTACGCGCTGGCCGAGCACATGGGTTGGGAGGCTATCGTAAAGCGCTTCGTGCTCCCGGCTGTGGCCGAGGCCGACGCGGCACCTTAGCCGGCGACTGCGTGCCCGCAGGTCCTTCTCCGCCCTCTCCACTTCCCTTCCGGACCGCGCGGTGAGTGTTCACGCTTTTCCTGGAACCCTTCTCGAGCCGCGGCGTATATCCGGGTGGCGACCAGGCCTGGTCTGCCTTGACGGGTAACAGAACACGTGCGGCCCCGCCGGCGGCACGGCGCTCCCGGGGTCACGCCGCGGCCGAGTCCTCGCTCGCGGGGAACCGGCCGGACGGTCACTCTCGTTAAGGAGACCGAGTCATGGCGCTGACCTTTCGTTGTGAACATTGCGGGAAACGCCTCCAGAGTGAACACGCCCCGGGGATGCCGGTGAAGTGCCCCTTCTGCGGCGGGATCGACGTCCTCCCGGAAGATGCCCGCGCGGTGCCGGCGGGGGCTGAATCGTCGGCCGCGGAAGACGCCGACGGTCGGCTGGACGGCCTGGTGGCCCTCACGTTCACCTGGGCGCTGGTCCGGGACCCGGAGCCGGAGTACCGGGCGGACGTGCAGCTCGACCGGCGGCCCGACTTTCGCCCCGACGACCGGCGACCCCGGCCCGACCGCGAGGCCGGCCGGTCCACCCGGCGCGAGCGACAGAAGGCTTCCAACTCCTTCCAGTTTCTGCCGAGCGACAGCCCGGTTCCGGACGTCGCCCGGAACAAGCTCCCCACCATCGAGGCGATCGGCATCGGCGGCGGAGGGCGCGACGTCGGGGGACCCCGGGGATTCGACGGGGGCGGGCGTGGGCCGGGCGGGCCGGGAAACGGGAACGGGATGTTCCCCGTCCCTCACAACCGCGATCGCGTCGTCTACGTCATCGATTGCTCCGGCTCGATGACCGACAGCCTGACGTACGTGAAACATGAGCTGAAACACTCGATCGACGGACTCGACATCCACCAGAAGTTTCACGTGGTTTTCTACTCCGAGGGCTCGCCCAAGGAGATGCCGCCGCGGCAACTTGTCCGCGCCATCCCGCGGAACAAGGCGCGGGCCTTCGAGTTCATCGACGGGGTCGTCGCGAGCGGCGGGACCGACCCGTCCGAGGCCCTGCGGCGGGCGTTCGAGGTCCGACCCGACCTGGTGCACCTGCTGACCGACGGGGAGTTCGACGAGGGTATCGCCCGCCTGGTGGATCGGCTGAACCGTCCGCGCGGGGGCCAACGCCCCGCCGCGGTGCACACCCTCTGCTTTCTGTACCAGGGCTCGAAGGCGGTGCAGATGCTGCAGACTATTGCCAGGCGGAACGGCGGCACCTACCGGTACATCGGCGAGGACGACCTGGTCCGCCGCTAGAGACGGGCGGCACACGGGCCGCGCGGGTGGAACGGTCCGGTGCGGGTCGGATTACTGCTACGGTTCATCGGGGCGGTCCGGTCCAGCCCGGGCAGGCAGTCCGATTCGTCGGGAAGGGATCAGGGACTGACCTTCCGCCAGACCCCGGCACCCGCGCGCCGAGGCAGCCATGTAGGTCGGATCAACAGATCCGACGGTCCTTCCTTCCGCGGT
>CAZGEE010000046.1:3101-5036 GCA_964525035.1 uncultured Anaerolineales bacterium | reverse complement strand
CTCGTGCGCAACAGGGAAAGCATGCACGGCCACGTCAAGCGTGGCCGTGGCACCGGCGCTCCGAGGCAGCCATGTAGGTCGGATCAACAGATCCGACGGTCCTTCCTTCCGCGGTCCTCGTGCGCAACAGGGAAAGCATGCACGGCCACGTCAAGCGTGGCCGTGGCACCGATCCTACACTCTCGACTGCGCCGAGGATCTCCGCTTCGCTCCGACGAGCGTGGCCGTGGCGCCTCCCGGTGGGTTAGCGGGAATCGGCCTCCGGGCGGCGGGCCGTCCGGCCGTCCGACGTAATGATGCCGTGGCGAAGGGCGGTCTCGACGATCTGCCGGGCCACGGGTCCCGCGACCACGCTGCCGTGGCCGGCGTACTCGAAGACCACGGCGAAGGCGATCCGGGGGCGGTCGGCGGGGGCGAAGCCGGCGAACCACGAGTGGGTGGGCCGCGGGCCGCTCGTCTCGGCCGAGCCGGTCTTGCCCGCGATGGCCACGCGGGGACTTCGGACGCGCTCGTAACCGGTGCCGCCGCTCTCGTTGACGACTTTCCGCAAGGCTCGCCGCACGCGGCCCACGTGCCGCGGGTCCAGGCTGAGGTCCACGCGCCGGACGGGCTCCGCCCGCGGAGAGGCCACGAGGTGGACCTCGGGCATGGTTCCGCCGGTGGCGATCAGGGCATAGAGCCGCGCCACCTGGAGCGGCGTGACTATGAGCTCGCCCTGTCCGATGGCCAGCAGGCGCGGGTCCATCCGGTCGGGCAGCCACCCGTCGCCCTCGGCGGGAACGAGCCCTTCGTCGGTCCGGACGGCGAGGTCCAAGCCCACGGGCCTGCCGAAGCCGAACCGCCGGCCCCATTCGACGAGCCGGTCGCTTCCGAGCTTCAGGCCGGTCTTGTAGAAGAAGACGTTGCAGGAGACCTTGATGGCGCGCTCGACGGCGATCCGGCCGTGGCTGCCGAGGCAGCGGAACCGGCGTGGGTGGCGTGGGTCGAGCACGCCGTCGCAATGGAACGTGGTGTCGGGTCGCAGGGTTCCCTCCTGGAGCGCGGCCGTGGCGGTGGCCGCCTTGAAGATCGAGCCCAGGCTGAGTTGGGCGGCGACGGCCCGGTGGCGGAGCGGGCGCCCGGCCCCCTCGGCCACGAGGTCGGGATACTCGGCGAAGAAGGCGTTCGCGTCGTAGCGCGGCGTGGATGCCAGGGCAAGGAACCCACCGGTGGCCAGGTCGATCACCACGGCCGCGCCGCGCGACGGGCCGTAGTGCGGCGGCAGGTTCGACGGACGGTCGATGAGGGCTTCCACCTCGGTCTGGAACGGGACGTCGAGCGTGAGGTGGACGTCGCGGCCGGATTCCGGCGGCTCGCGTTCCAGCACCGTGCCGTCGCGGCGTCGGCGCTCGATGCCCCGGGCGCCCCGCAGGACGGATTCCATCCCGGCCTCGATGCCCGTCATGCCGTACTCGTCGCCGAGTCGATAGGCCCGGAGCTCGTCGGCGAAGGTCACCGGCGGCGAGCCGTCCGGACACCGGCGCACGTCGCGCCGGGCGACCTCGGCCATGTAGCCCACGACGTGGGTGGCGACGTCGCCGTAGCGGTAGCGCCGCTCGGCGTGGCCCTCCATGAGAAGGAACGGGTACCGCCGCTGCAGTTCAGTGACGACGGCCTTGGCGGGTTCGCTGATGCCCTCGACCAGCACGTGAGGCACGCTGCCCGGGGCGAGGTAGGTTTCCTCGCGGATGGGGATGTCGCGACCCTGGGCGCGGCGAACGCGGTCCCCCCAGGACGTGACGCGTCGCAGGATGTCCTCCCGGCGGCGGTCGATGGCCTCGATGCCCACGCCCGTGGCCTCGGCCAGCTCCTCCCACAGCCCGGAGAGCGATTCGAGAAAGGCGGTGTCGGAAAGCTCGGCGGGCGCCGATACCGGTCCGTGCGACGCGGACGCCT
>CAZGEE010000046.1:0-3091 GCA_964525035.1 uncultured Anaerolineales bacterium | reverse complement strand
CAGGCGCCGCAGGCGGTCGTCGGGAATCCAGAGGTCAGCCATTTCGCGGCGGACCTGTTCCACGGATCGGCCTTCCCGCGCGGCCTTGCGCCGGACGAATGCCTCGTCACGGGCGGCGAGAAAAGGATAGTAGCACGACAGGTCGAACCGGGGAACGTCTTCGGCCAGGACGAGGCCGGAGCGATCGAGGATTGCCCCGCGGCGGGTTTCCAGCAGGCGAGTGGGTTTGACCAGGTTGGCCTCGGCCTCGTTGCGATAGGTTTCGGCGTCGGCCCACTGGAGCTGGACGAGGCGGCCCGTGAGCACCACCATGCCCAACGTCATCAGCAGCAAGAAGATGCGAAGCCGGGACCAGTACACCGGCACCTTCCCGTCCTGGGAATTCTTTGCGCGGCTCGATCATACGAATTCCGGGCCGGAGAGGCAACCGCGGCGCAAAAAAAGCCCGGGGTTGCAGCGCTTCCCACCGTGTTGGGGTCCAGCAGGAAGGCCTTACCCCGGGAGTTTTTCAGCCTGCTCGGGAACGGTCGGCTCACGCGCTTGTGTCGTAAGCCGGATTTCCCCCCATTCCCCGCCAACACCACCGTTGAAACCCGCCGATCAAAAAAAATATCGGGGAAACCGGAAAAAGGCAAACAAAATTTTGACATGCTTTCAGCGGAGCCGGCGGAGGTCCGCAGGCCTCAAGGTGGTCCGGGCCAGGAGCCAGAACAGGTAGGGAGCCAGAATGGCCGATCCCACAGCGTCCCCGAGGGCTTTCTCCAGCATCCGGCCCATCCCGGCGCGGGACTCAATGAGCCAGAACAGGGCCACCTGATGACCCAGCCGCACCAGGAAAACGGCCGAAAGGGCCAGGACCACCTGGCCGAGAATTCGTTCCCACGGGAGCAGTCCGCGCAGAAGGCTGACCAGGTAGGCGGACCCGGCGAAGAGCAGCGCGGCCACGAAGAGCGGCCCCTGGTGAACCGATAGGTCCTCCATCAACCCGAGGCAGAAGGCCGCGATGAAGGCCTGCCCGGGCGGAACGCAAAGGGCCACGAACAGCGCGAGGAGCAACAACAGGTCGGGCCGGATGAAGAGGTGGAAGACCTGGAACGCCAGCAGGCCCGTGTCGAAAAGCGTTGTCTGCACGATGGCGAGCACGTAGGCGAAGATGGCCACGAGATACCATCGCATAGGGCCCTCCGGCCCGCCGCGCGGGTCAGCGTGAGGGCCCGGGCCGGGGCGTCAGCACGTAGACCTCGTCCAGTCGGTCGAGGTCGACGCGCGGCTGAACGATGATCCGGTGCGTCAGGTCGGTCGGCCGATGGGACGCCTCGATGACCTCCCCGACGATGAGAAACTCGACCATGCCGGCCCGGCTGGCCTCGGTCACCACGTAATCGCCGGGGCGGACGCCGACACTGACGGGGACGTGCAGCAGCCGGACCGTTTTCCCATCGCCGGTTCCCTTGGTCACCCCGATTTCCGGGTGGGCGACCCACCTCTTCGCGGCGGCGTTCCAGTGCATGATCCGCGCCGAGAGGTGGCACTCGTCGCTGGTGATCAGGCGGACCTGGCTCACGTGTTTGCCGACCTTCTCGACCACCCCGCAGATGCCGCGGGCGTTGACCACGGGCTCGTCGGGCTCGATTCGGTCGGCCTCGCCCCGCGCCAGGTACCGGTAGAACACCCAGTGGTCCTTGCCGATGCCCTTGGCCGACCCCGCGTCGATTCGAAGCCCCGCCTCGGGGAGAATGTAGTCCCTCGACAGAATTCCCGCGGGGACGATTTGGAGGGGATACTCGGCGAGGTCATCGGCGATTCGGCCGATTTCGTGGACGCGGCGCTGGAGGGCGGCGTTGCGGGCCGCCAACTGGGCGTTGTGCGCTTCGTGGGCCCGGAGTCGAGCCTGGAGCTCGTCCACACCGACCGGCGGTTCGCTCTCGCCGGAGAGTTCCGGCACCCGGCGACCGATCAGCCGAAGCGTGAATCCCCGGAGCCAGCTCTGGCTCGGGGCGAACACGTGGGAGGTCACGGTTCGGACGCGCGAGGAAGCCCCACCGCGGCGGTCGACGACGATCACGCCCAGGGCCACGAACACCAGGATGGCAATGATCAGGTTACGGCGAGGGCGAATGCGAGAACCGGGCATTGCGTGTCTACTCGATGTTGCAGGTCACACGGGGCGACTCTGACGTTGCGTTTCCGGGGCCGCCCTGATCGCGTACGTGCCGCGACCCTCCCGGACGGCATAGAAACGATACTGTATAAACCCGTTCCGACGGGGCCGGTTCCGGCCGATCAGAACCCCTCGTCACTGGACTCGGCGATTCCCCATCGATCGAGATTTTCGAGATACACGGCCGTGCCGCGCGCCACGCAGGTCAGCGGATCGTCCGTCACGCGGACCTCGAGGCCGGTGGCCTGTCCCATGACGGTGTCGAGTCCGCGGAGCAGGCTTCCGCCGCCGGCCATGACGATGCCCTCGTTGACCAGGTCGGCGGACAGTTCGGGTTCGGTGCGTTCGAGCGCCCGCTTGACCGTCTCGATGATGGCGGAGACGGGCTCGCCGAGGGCTTCGCGGATTTCCTCACTGGTGATGACGGCCTTGCGCGGGAGCCCGGCGATCAGGTCGCGGCCGGAGACCTCCATGGTCAGTTCCTGTTCGAGGGGGTAGGCGGAGCCGATTTCGATCTTGATGCGTTCGGCCGTCTGCTCGCCGATCAGCAGGCTGTAGGTCTTCTTCATGTGCTCGATGATGGCCTCGTCCATGTCGTCGCCGGCCATGCGGATGGTTTCGCTGCACGCGATGTCGCCGAGGCTGATGACGGCGACCTCGGTGGTTCCGCCGCCGATATCGACGATCATGCTGGCGGTGGGTTCCTCGACGGGCAGGCCGGCGCCGATGGCCGCGGCCATGGGTTCCTCGACCAGGTAGACCTTTCGGCTCCCGGCGCGGCGGGCGGAGGAGCGGACCGCCCGGGTCTCGACGGCGGTGATCCCGGAGGGGATGGCGATGACGACGCGCGGGTGGCCGAAGCCCCCGTGGCGCTGGACCTTCCGGATGAAGTAGCCGAGCATCGCCTCGGTGATGTCGAAGTCGGCGATG
>CAZGEE010000045.1:0-8955 GCA_964525035.1 uncultured Anaerolineales bacterium | reverse complement strand
GAGGGACACGTCGGCAGCGGACGCGTCACCGAGGGCGAAGATACCCCACAGCAGACCACCGAAGCCATCGAGGTGCAGAAACGGCGCGTTTCGCCGCGCTTCGCCGAACTGGTGGAAGCATTCCTCAAGGACATCAGCCAATCCGAAACAGGCAGCGCCCCCTGAGGCGGCGCTCGCGGACGGCGGCGTCGCGGCGTCGCAAAGTTGGTCCCGCGCAGAGGGGAGTCCGGGACGGCGCGCGGCGGCGCACGGGGTGTCCCAACGGCGGATGTGCTTCGCCGGGAGCGGTTGCGCTAGCGCGTGATCCGCGCCAGCAGGTCGAGGAACGTCTCACGATCGATCTTGTTGCGGCGGGCGACCTCTCGGCCGCGCGAGTCAAAGAAAACAATCGCCGGCGGTCCGCCGTGGACGTACTTCCTTTGCAGCCGGCGGACCTCGTCGCCGAGCGCGTCCCGGTCGGTGAGATCGACTTTCAGCAGCGCCGCGCCCCGGGCGGCGCGTTGGACCTCCCGTCCGCGGAACACCGTGTGTTCCATGGTGCGGCAATAGGTGCACCACTCGGCGGTGAAGTACAGCACGGCCGGTTTTCCCTCGGCGGCTGCCCCGGCCAGGTCGCCCGGTGCGTACGGTTGCCAGTTGAGCACTTGCCCGCCGCGGTTTTCCTCCAACCCGGCCGCGCTCGCTGCGCCCGGGCCGTATCCGAAGGCGGGAAGGACGCGCCGGCTCACCATAGCCACGGCCAGCGCGGCCAGGACCATGGCGGTCGCGACGCGCGCGACGGCGAACCGGTTGCTCCAGGGCCGGAGCGACCAGCCTTCCAGGATGCCGAGGTAGACGGCTCCCGCGAGGGCCACGGCCGCGTAGAGCGCCCAGACCATCCACACCGGCAGGCTCGCCCTCAGGAAGTAGACGACCAGCGCCAGCAGCGGGAAGGCCAGCAGTCGGCGGAACCACACGAGGTAGGGTCCGCCGCGCGGCACCCGGTTAATCAGGCCCGTGAATACTCCCAGGAACAGGTACGGCACGCCGAGGCCCAGGGCCAGCAAGAAGAAGAGCAGGGCCCCGAGAAACCGGTCTCCGAGCTTCGCGACGTAGGCGACCAGGCCGGAGACGAACGGGCCCACGCAGGGGGCGGCCACCAGGCCCATGGCCGCGCCGGTGATGGCCGCCCCAATGAGCCCCGACTTGCCCTGGAGCCCGGCCAGCAGCCGCCCTGGCGCGTGGAAGTCGAACGCCCCGAACAGGCTCGCCGCCAGCACGACCATGAGCAGGGCGAGGGCGACGCGCCCGTACATGCTCTGCAGCGCGGCCCCGAGCAGGCTGCCGAGCGAAGCTGCCGCCCCGCCCAGCACCGTGAACACCGCCGCCAGCGCCAGGACGTACACCAGCGCCAGGGGAAAGGTCCGCCCCGGCCGGTGCTCGCCCTGCGAAGCGAAGAACCCCATCGTCACGGGCAGAAGGGGAAGGACGCACGGCGTCAGGTTCAGCGCGAGGCCGCCCAGGAAGACGATCCCCATGAGCCACACCAGTCCGTGTTCGCGCGCGAGCGCGAACGACGCGCCCTCGCCGCCTTGCCCGGGAGCCTTTTCGGTCGCGGCTTGCGTTTCCTCCCGGGCCGGGGCCGGCTCGCCGACCTCGGCGGGGGGCGCGGCGCCAACTGGCCGCACGGTCACATCCAGGGTGGTCGAGATCGTCTCGGGCGGCCGACATTGCGACTCGGTGCACGCCTGGTACCGGAGCGTCAGCGGGATCGTCTTCGCGCCCGCCTCTGCGTCGGCCGGGGCCGTGAGCGTGGCCGTGAGCGTCGTCGCGCCCCCGTACACTCGAACCGGCGGCATGCCCGGCGTCAGGTTGTACTCGGTGCCCTCCGGGTACCGGACCTCGAAGCCGAACGAAGTTTCAGCCGCCTCCAATGTGGTCGGGACGTAAAACGACTCGCTCGCGGGGTTCGCCATGACGTGGTAGCCGTCCTTGACCGTCAACTGTACCGGGAACGTGGTGGTTTCCCCGGCGCGGACCTCGGCGGCGGGCGCTTCGAGGCTGACCGCATCACTCTCGACCGTGCCGGCAAGCCCGGGAGCCGCCGAAAAGAGACCGAGAAGGCATCCGAACAGGACGAGCAGGGTCGATGGCGATACGGACTTCTGCATGGGCGGTTTCCTTATGTGCTCAGCCCACGTGACCGCGGGTTCTTCTTGAGATGAAACGGTCAGGAGTCGCCGGACGTTCCATTCTGCTCGGCGGGCGGTTCGGTTTCGGACGGGGTCGGCTTTTCCTCCGGCGGACTCTCCTCCGCGGCCTCTGCGAATTCCACTTCGTCGAGCTTGACGCGGACGTCCATCAGCAGGCGGTAGCGGAACCGCGGGGGCTCCGGCGGAGCGGACTGCTCGGCTTCGTCGTCCGACGCCGCGTCATTGGCCTGGGCCGTGGAGGGAGTGTCCTGTTCTTGAGTATCGTCGGGTTCGACGTCTTCGGGCGGGGGCTCGCCGGCCGGTTCGGTCTTTTCCTGTTGCTCCGGTTGCGCCTCGGCCGGAGCCGCGGCCGCGCCGGGCGACCGGCCCACGTCCTCGGGGGCTTCCGTCTCGGCCACGGGTACCGTCTCGGCGGCGACGAATTGGACGGGGTAGACGCGCCCCACGGCATGGATGACTGCCTTATTGCCGTGGAGCTTCGCAATGTGGGTCATGACGGCCGTCCGGTAGCAGTCCTTCACGGTGGTCCAGTGAAGCGTGGTGCGGCGCATGGGAAACCGCGGATGGTAGAACTCGCCCTGGGCGCGGTAGAGCGGAAGCTCCAGGAGGCCTTCACGAAGGCTCAACCGCTTACGGTCCTCGGGTCCATAAACGAGGTGTGCCACGAGCAACTTCGACTCCAGCCGGCGATAGTGCCTTTCCTTCGGTCGAAGTCCGGCGGAAGACTGATACCGCATGTTCCCCACGCGGAACGTGGCGTTCTCGGCGTCGGTTGCTTCGATGTGGAACGGAAGACCCTGCGTGTAGGCCGCCAGGTGATACACCGCGTCGGCGTAAGCCTGTCGGCGCACAAGGTGGTCGAGGTTCTTCGCGTAGGCACCGGGTCGTCGGCCGACCTGTTCCGGATCGGCCACCCCTTCGATGGCGAACGTCTCGTCCGCGTCCCCCGCCGAGTCCCGGGCCGAGACGGGAACGACGATCACGGCGAGCACTAATAGGCCGGCAACCAGCCGGGCTCCCTTTCGCATGCTCTGTCCCCTTTCGCGCGCAGCATATCAGAATCCGCGGGAAATGCAATCCCGTGGACGCCGGACCGGAACACGATCCCCAGCGGACGCGAACCGGGAACCGAGGCGGGGAAAGCCCCCGGGATTTGACTCCGCGCGGTTTCCGGCGTAAAGTTATGGTGGAAGAACAGTTCAGTAAGGCCGCCGACTGCGGTGGTCGGTGCCGGAACCGGACACACGGGGCCCGAGCCCGAACGGTACGGGGGCAGTCGAAGGACTGCCAGGTAAGCGCGAGCAGCGCGGGCAGGGCCGCACGAACGGAGGACCACCGCAGGGCGGCCCTTTTGCTGCGCGGTCGGCTGCCTCGGCGCAGAAGAAAAAGGCCCCGACCGGTATCCGGCCGGGGCCTCGATTTCAGGTCCGATCGTGGGGGGCGGCGCGCCCGGCGGGTCAGCGATGCCGGCGGCGTCGGAGCGACAGCGCCGCCAGGCCCGCTCCGAGCAACAGGCACGTCGCGGGTTCGGGCACGGGGCGCTCCGGCACGATGGGAATACGTTCCCCGCCGCCTTCCGGGACATCGCGATTCTGTTCGTTTTCCGCGAAGCCGCCGGTAAACGCCAGGCCGCCCCGACCCGGGTTCGTGGTCAGAATGTCCGTCCGCGGGTGGTACATCGTGTTGACCGTCAATTCCTGGGGCGGCTCGCTCGGCAGTTCCAGGTTGGTCGACACGCTGATGAACGGACCCGGGTTTTCGGACCGCCCGATTGCCACGGTGGCGCTGGCGCTGACATCGGCCAGGATCGCGGGAATCAGGCCGAGGTTGATGCCCACGGCCACCATGCGGCTCTCGGCGCCCGAGGACGCGGATGCCTTCCGTTGCGCGATCTCGCCGTAGGCGGCGCTCGCCGGGGCGATCTTTGTGCTGTCCACCTCGACACTGAGGTTGTCCACCATGCTGGCCCGGACGTCGACCGGTGCCCTCGAAAGTGCCTCGCGCGGCCCTTCCGATCCGGCGAGATCCACGACGAACTGAAGGTTTCGGTGGCGACCGACGTAGCTCAGGCCGGTCTCGATGGTGTGCGCCCACTCCTTGGCGTCCCCCCCCGGGCGACCGCTGCGCACGAGCGCAAAGCCGCGCGGCGCCAGCGACAGGTACGAGAAGTCGACCAGCGGATTGCCCGCTTCGTCGTCCCCGACGTCCGCCAGGCTTTCCAGGCGCGGCATTTCCCGGAGGAATTCGCGCAACGCCCGCCGCGAGCCCTTAACCACCGGCGGGACCTCGTCTTCAAAGTCTTCGAACTGCGCAGCGGGTGCCGTCCCGACTGCACGGGACAGCAGAGGTTCGTACGTCGCCAAGGCATTCCCGGCGGAACGCGAACTCAGCAGCCGGTGCGCATACGGACCGGCCGCGTCCACCCCGGCAACGGGCCGTGTAGTCAGCGCCGCGGTGCTCTCTTCGTCCGGGGCCGACAGTGGCATCGGCGCCGTTTCGGAAACGGCCATCGCCGCGTAGCCGGACGAACAGGCCACCAGTAACGCCCCGCCGAACACGACTGCGTAGAAAATCGTACCACTACCCCTCTTCATCGTATCAGCTCCCCAGAATCCTCCTGCGCGGTTTCCCGGGCTGACCGGCGCGGCCGCCGGGAATACCCAGAGGCGATCCCCGGCCCATGAGCTCAACGCCGCTTCGGGCCGGCGAGGCCCATGCCACCGGATTGCGCCAACAGCCTTAGCAGGATTCGCTGCCTCCCCCGAGGCTTTTTGCGGCCGACCCCGCAGGGTCGGCCCGCACACTACTTAAGTATAAACCACTTCTTCCAAAACGCAAACAGCCGGAAGTTTTTCCGTCGCGGCACGCGGTGTTTCCTTTCGCTAACCTCCTTTCGCGCAAGGGCTTACGGATGGTTTTTGATTTCGCGGCCCCCGCACCCCCCCGATGCCGATACGGGGCCTCCCCTGGCCGGGGCCCCGGACGGCGCACGCCGGTGCAGGCGAATCGCCCGCCGGGCCATCGACCGCGGCGAACGACCTGTCCCGGCACTTATGATCCACGGTGGTCATCCCTTCCCGATCTGTCGAATCCCTCTTGCCAACCGGGCCTCGGCGCGGCCGCACTGCGCGGCCGCGCGAGCCCTTTCATAGGCACTGGCCGTCGGCGCGATCCGCCGATTCGGACTCCGAAGGCTTGCATCGTTACGTCCGCCACGCCCGAGAAGTCGGCTGGGGGTGCTGGAGCCTCCTCTCGGCCTTTCGGCGGACCTGGGGGCGCAATGCCCGCAAGCTCGTCTCGCTCGGGCCCGGCCTCGCACGCACCGGGGCCGACGGCCAACCGCCCTGTGTAAATCGGGGCGGGCCTTGGTTGTCTGACTCGGCACGGACCTTCAACGTGAACGTCCGGCCGCGAATTTCGTTGGCTCGAATCACGGGGGGCCGTTTGCTCGTGCCGACGTCGCGGGCCGGATTCGCCTTCCGGGGAGCACTCCGCACAAAGGGAGAGTTGCAGGTATTCTCCCGATGGGCCGGGGACAACCACGCGGAGTTCAGTTGACGAAGCCGACGTCCGTCGATCCGTTCGGCTACGGTACCGAGGCAACTCGCCCGACCGCCATCGATTTTCACCGGCGCCAGAGGCCCATTACGTTGCGCCTGGCGATAGAAAATTAGCCGGCGCTGTTTGTTCAATTTGGCCTGCGCTCGATGGTCCGCCGGGGCTGTCGAGCTGCGCTGTCGGGTCCAGGTAGCCCCAGATTCGGGGCGAGGATGCCGAGCCGGGCCGCCGGTCCGCCCCTTTCACCGCCGGCGGGATCCCACGCCCGCCGACCGGCCCTTCTCTTGCCTCGCCGAGACGCCCATTTAGGTTTTCACCTCCTCTTCGAACGCCTCCGAGAACAACCTACGCACGCCGGGCCGGGTGTCAAACGGCGTGCGAAGCCGACAACCGGCGAAGTGTGTAACCTGTTGTTCAGAAAGGGGATACGTCAGCGAGGGTCCAGCAGGAAAACCGTGCTCCCGACCCGTTGCGGGGCGAAAGAACGGCCGTTTTCCACCCCCGGGGCCCCGCAGAAACCCATGGAAGCCACCCGGGTCCGGTCCCCGGTCGGTCAATCCACGAGCTCGACGTTCCAGTAGGCCTGGTTGAGGAAGTACTGCCAGGAACGGTATCGCCGGCTCGAAGCGTGCAGGCGGAGGGTCGGGCAGGCCTTCGGCTTGCGCGGCTTGCGGATCAGCCGCAGATGGGCCTCCCGCGGGGTGCGGCCACCCTTGCGGACGTTGCACTTCACACAGGCGCAGACGATGTTGCTCCACGTGGTCTTTCCGCCGCGGCTCCTGGGGATCACGTGGTCCAGCGAGAGCTCACTGGAAGGGAACCGCTTACCGCAATACTGGCAGCGGTTGCCGTCACGCGCGAAAATATTGCGACGGTTGAAGCGCGCCTCCACCCGCGGAACCTTGTCGAAGCGAAGGAGGCGGACCACCCTCGGGACGGCGATCGCCTGGCGCACGGTGTGAATCCATTCGTGCTCCCCCGGCTCGTAGAGTTTCCTGTACTGGGAAAGCTCGGTCCAGGTGTGAAAATCGTACGTGGCGAACGTTCCGTCCTCGACCGACACGACCTCCGCCAGGCGCTTGTACAGCAGCACGAACGCGCGGCGCACGTTCACCACCCGGACCGCGGTGAACAAGCGGTTCAGCACCAGCACACTGGCGCTGAGGGCCTCTCCCGGTTTGGCGTCGATGGATAGGTCGGTGGCGGTTGTCACGGCGGACCCCTTGTCGGTCATACTCCGGCCGCCGCGCTGTCGCGGCGCGGGATCGATTCCGTGCCGCGGCGCCGGCCCGAGAGGCCAGACGAACGAGGTCTCACTGAGGCCGGCATCGGGCGTGCCAGCAGGAGAAACTTTACCATCGGACGGCACGCGCCGCAAGTTAAAAGCCCGCGGTGCGGGAAGGCTGCGCCGGTTCTGCGCCCCGCGTCCTGTTGCTTGCCCAAAGGCCGGCGCGACGCAAGTCACCGGATCGGGCCGGCCCGTTTTGGCTGCCTGAAATTTCCGTACCTGCGGCGACCGGCTGAACTGCAAGCCCCTGGGCGGGGCAGCGGCAGGCCCGTTTATCCGCCTGCGGGGGCGTTGCGTGGAGTCAGCGCGTTGTGTTTCATCACAAGCTGATCCCCAAGGTTTAACTCATGCTGGACTATCGGGATACATCCGTTCGTTGGCTGCGGTTTGGTCGCAGGCGTGTTGATTCTCTTACACGCCGTCGCGGTCCGCCGCCGGTTATGAAATTCGCGCCGTAATTCCCGAAACCTCTTTTTCGTCCTGCCTGGGAGGTTTCTAGCCGGGTTCGGACCGTTCTTACGCAGCACGCCCGGGTTTCGGCATGCCTTTTGCACTTCGTCTTCCGGATTCTCTCTCGCATTCCCGCGGAGGGGCGCCGTAAAAGGCACCGGGGAGCTTGGAGAGCGCAGGCCCCCGTGCAAAAGCAGGCAGGGCAGTTTGGTCAGGCCGCTCAAGGTCGACGTCTCTGCGGTATGGAGGTCACGGCGTAGCGGTTGAGCGCCCTGAGAAGCAGCGGCAGGACCGGGTCGGCTTCGCGCGGGGAAGCGGAAAAAGTCTGGGAAAACAGGAGCTTTCGGCGGCGGATGCCCGTGTCGCCGAAAGGGACGATACCGACGGACGAGAGCCACCGGGGGAGGGCGCGTGGCCCTCCCCCGAGTTACTTAAACGTAACGTTCTGGTTTCGGAGTCAGAGTCAAGGGAGGAGAGAAGGATGAAACGTATTCTGATTGCCTTGTTGGTTGTGTGTGTGTTGCCCGTGGCGGCTCGGGCCGACTGGTTCGAGGGCGAGCCGCACAAGATGCACCATCCGCAGATGCCCGACCCGACGGGCTGGGACGTGAACATCACGCAGGACTACATGTTCGACGACTGGCAGTGCGCCGGGACCGGCCCCGTCTCGGACATCCACTTCTGGGTCTCCTGGCGGGGGGACATGGTCTCGGACATCTCCTGGATCGCGCTTGAGATCTGGAACGACATGCCCGTGGGCAGCCCCGACAACGTCCTGGGCTACAGCTATCCCGAGGCACCGCAGTGGGGCACGATGTTGGATCCCGGGCAGTGGACCCTGCGGCCCGCCGGATGCGGCGACCAGGGTTGGCTCGATTTTCAGAATCCGCCGCCAACGGAACCGGGACACCCGGGGTACGTCGTCGGCGACCACACGGAGTACTACCAGATCAACGTCGAGGATATCCAGGAGCCCTTTGTGCAGCAGGAAGGCGAGATCTACTGGCTGGGCATCCACGTCGGCGTCTCGGACGTAGAGACGGCGCTCGGCTGGAAGACCTCGCAGGATCACTGGAACGACGATGGCGTGTACTGGTGGACCATTCCGGACCAGCAGAACCCCGATGATCCCGACTGGCGGGAGATGATCGACCCGATAACGGGCGAATCGCTGGACCTGGCGTTCGTGATCACGCCGGAGCCGGCGACGATGGCCCTGCTGGGCGTCGGGCTGGCCGGGCTGGCGCTGAAGCGCCGGCGCAGCCGCTGAGGCCGTCGCGACAACGATGAGACGAGCAGAAGGGGGCGACCCCGACCGGGGTCGTCCCCGCGGTTTGCGCGCACTTCTCAGACCCGCTCTTCTCCGCTGTGTTCGGCCAGGATGCGCGAGCCCATGCGGATGTAGTCGAGCGAGGCGACCACGGCCAGCACGGCCGTCACGGCGCCCAGCCCCAGCAGCCCCCATCG
>CAZGEE010000044.1:0-8966 GCA_964525035.1 uncultured Anaerolineales bacterium | reverse complement strand
ATCGCGGCCCGCAGTCCGGCCCCGCCCGAACCGATCACCAGGACGTCGAATTCGCTCGCGCCCGTTTCGGCACGCTCATCAGACATAAGCCTCTGCTCCTTCGCTTCTCGCGTCACACTGTAACTGCTGATAAAGACCGTATAGGGAGCGTTGCCGCTGCCCGGCCTTATGCCTCCGCTTCGCTGCACACGCAGCTTTTGCCTTTCTGCGTCGCACGGTAGACACCCCTTTGGGCGCGATCCAGCATCGGCCCCACGGAGTTCTCCTCGGTCCGGAGCGTGGCGACTCCCGCGCCGGCCGTAACCGTTCCGACCGCCTCCGGGACGCGTCCCTGCCGCACGGCCTCGACCACTCGTCCCGCCGCGTTCACGGCCCCCGGGAGGTCGGTCTCCGGCAGCGCCACGAGCACCTCGTCCAGGCCGAAGCGGCCCATGAAGTCGATGCCTCGGACCGTCCGACGGACCTGCTCGATGAAAGCCTTGAACACCTCGTCCCCGGTCGCGGAGCCGTGGACCTGCTTGATCCGGAGGAACTCGTCAATGTCGATCAACAGGAGCGACAGAGGCGTCTTCTGCCGCCGGCTGCGGGCGATCTCCTCGCCCATGCGATTGCAGAAGAACTCGAACGAGAGAAGGCCGGTGTCGGGGTCGACGGCCATGGCGTGGCGCCGCTCCTCGTACAGCGAGCAGCGGTCATGGCAGGCGGCGGCCATTCGCGCGACAAGTTTGAGCACCAGCAGGCTCTCCTCGCTGAAGTAATCCTCCCGATCGCTGGCGGCAATGACCATGCCGATGGATCGGTGCATCGCCACGATCGGGACAGCAATCAACGATCCGTCCTCGGCCTCCAGCCTCAGCCCCGCCACGCGCTGATCGGACGGATCGACCCGGGCGACGTGCACTTCCTCCCGGCCGACCAGCACGCGCTGAACCGCCGGATCGCCGACGGGGATTTTGTGACTATTCATGAAGGCGGCGCTGACGCCCCGCGCCGCCACGATCTTCAGGTAATCCTGCTCCGGGGCCGGCATGGCAATGGCAACGGCCCTGGGTCTGACCAGCGTGTTGGCCATGTGCATCAGGCCGGAAAACCCCTCTTCCAGGGACCAGGAACCGGCAATTCGTTCGCAGACTTCCAGGAAACGGGAGCAGATCTCGGTCGCTTCCATGGCCACGCCCCCAAAACCCCCTCGAGTCGCCGACGCGTTGAAGCCACTCCGGCAACTCTCTCAGAATTAATCTATCGGAATCAGGGCCTTTCGTCAACCGAGAGAGTGGTTGACGCAGGGACCAACCGTTGGTAGCATTCCGCCATGGAGATACCATTTCTGGAGTTGGATCCCGACAGACTCCAGCGACTGCTGCCGGTCATCTACGCGGCGGGCCTCACCGCGTGGGGACTGATCCTGATGCTGTTCGGTTATCGCCTGTACCGCCTGTTAGCAACGCTGACGGGCATCGCGGCGGGCATTGTCACAGCCGTGACCCTCTCTGCCGAGTTCCTCCCCGAACATCCTCTGCTGTACTACTTCCTGGCCCTGCTCGGGGCCGGGGCCGGCGGCGCGGTATTCTACTACGTCAGCATCTTCCTGCTGGGCGCAGTGCTCGGGGCCAGCGTGGCGCACCTGCTCGGCTGGGGCTGGCTCGTGAGCCAGGGCTACGAGCCCTCGGGGGCCGCGGCCCAGGGCATGGTGGCGAGTTACGCGGTGGCGGGGCTGACGGCCGGGGCGCTCGCGCTGCTGTTCAAGCGGCCGTTCCTCGTCGCCATCACCTCGGTCGGGGGAGCCAGCTACAGCATTCTCGGGGCGGCGATGGCCGCCGGCGGGCTTGCCTGTTTCGCCCAAGGCGACACGGTGTTTGTGTGGATCCTGGCCGGCCTGACGTTCATCGCGCTCACCATCACCGGCGTGACCGTCCAGCTCAAAGTCACAGGGCGACAGGGCGAAGAGCCGACGCGCAAGCCCGCCGGGGAATCGGACGGGAACAAAAAAGGCGAGAAACCCTCCGCAGCGTGATGGCGGCTCACATTCGGCAAACTCTCTTCCAAAACCCGTCTCGGCACAGAGCCTGCCGCGGCCGAGTGCAGGCCGAGCTCTCATGTTCCCTCGCCAAGATTTGGCGGGCGCAGCGGAGATTTGCTCAAAGGGTACTCAGCGGGTCGATGTCCACCGCCACGGTCACGTCTCCGCCCGGGCCGGCGAGATGCTCGCGCGCGGCGTCGAACAACTGGACCGTACTTCGCGCCTGCGGGGCCTTGACGAGCACCTGGTAGCGATACTGGCGATTGATCCGCGCGATGGGACAGACGGCAGGGCCCAGCAGTCGAATGGGCCCGGGAGAGACGTTCTCGGCCGCCGCGCGAATCCGCTCCACCGCGGTCTCGGCCCGCTTTCGCACCTTCTCTTCATCCGCCCCGCGGACCACGATCCGCGCGAGCCGGGCGAAGGGCGGATAACCGAACTTGCGGCGGTGCTCGAGTTCCTGGGCCGCGAACGCCTCGTAGTCGTGTCGCGCGGCGCACTGGATGGCCGGGTGCTCGGGATCGAAGGTCTGGACCATGATTCGGCCGCCCTTGGGCCCCCGCCCCGCCCGGCCGGCGACCTGGCTGACAAGCTGGAACGTCCGTTCCGCGGCCCGGAAGTCGGGCAGGTTGAGCGACAGGTCGGCATTGACCACGCCGACTAGGGTGACGTTCGGGAAATCGAGCCCCTTGGCGATCATCTGCGTGCCGATCAGCACGTCCACCTCGCGGTCGCGGAAGGCGGTCAGCACGTCCTGGTACGCGGTCCGGGAACGCATGGTGTCGCTGTCCATGCGGGCCACGCGCGCGAGAGCGAATTTCTCGCGGACCTCGTCCTCCAGCCGCTCGGTCCCGAGCCCGAAGTAGTTGATCTTCGGCGAGGAACAGGCCGGGCACGTGTGCGGCGGAGGCACGGCCTTGCCGCAGTAATGGCACCGGCACAGGTTCTCGGACCGGTGAAACGTCATCGTCACGTCGCACTCGCTACACCGGTGCACGTAGCCGCAGGACGGGCAGAAGACGTACGTGGAGAAACCCCGGCGGTTGAGGAAAAGGATCACCTGCTCCTGTCGCTCCAGGGCTTCTCCGACGGCCCGCTCCATGGCGAGGCTCAGGGCGTGGTACCCTTTTCGCTCCCGGGCGGTCCGGCGCAGGTCCACGACCTCGACCGGCGGCATCGGGCGGCCCAGCACGCGGTGCGTGAGCCGGACCTCCAAGTAATGATCGTGGGCCACGCAGTTCTGTTTCGACTCGAGGCTGGGCGTCGCGGAGCCGAGGATCACCGGGATGTCCAGCAGGCGGGCCCGCATCAGGGCCATGTCCCGGCCCTGGTACCGTGGGGCGGTGTCCTGCTTGAATGATGTCTCGTGCTCCTCGTCCACCACGATCAGGCCGAGATTCTTCGCCGGAGCGAACACCGCGCTGCGAGCTCCCACGATCACCTGGGCTTTGCCGTCCCGGATGTCCCGCCACTGCCGGTGGCGCTCGGTGTCCTTCAGGTGCGAATGCAGCACCGCCACCTGGGCGAATCGCCGACGGAACCGTTGAATGGCCTGCGGCGTCAGGGCGATCTCCGGAACCAGGACGATGGCCTGGCGACCTTGGGCCACCACCTGCTCGATGGCCCGCAGGTAGAGCTCGGTTTTCCCGGAAGCGGTCACCCCGTTGACCAGCACGCAACCGAAGTGGCCGTCGTCGAGCAGGGCCTTCACTCGCTGGAGCGCGAGTCGCTGCTCGGTGGTCAGCTCGGGGCGGACCTCCTCCTCGGCCTGGATCTGGCGGACCCCCATGAATTCCTCGGTCCGCCGGGTAATGATCCGGACGAGCCCCTTGGCCTCGAGCGACTTGACCACGGCCGTTGTGCAGCCCGCCATGCGGGCGAGCTCCCGCGGAGTAACCGGATTCTCGAGGGCGTCGAGGCGGTCCAGCACCCGGCGCTGCTTCGAAAGGACGCGGTCCACCTCGTCCTCGCTCTTCTCGCCCCGCACGACCAGCCGAACCGTCTTGAATCCGGCCTGGCGTTTGACGGCCGCCGGAAGAATGGCCGTCAGGACCTGCCCCAGCGGAGTGACGTAGTAGCGAGCCATCCACCGGGCCAGGGCCATCAGGTCGTCGCTGATCAGCGGCTCCTCGTCGACGACTTTCCGAACCTTTTTGACCTCGTCGAGGTCGGTCGTCTCGGCGAGCTCGGCCACGTAGCCGACCATCGCCCGGTTCCCGGCCCCGAAGGGCACCTCGACGCGGACGCCGGGCCGCAGCCCGCCGCGCAGCGCCGACGGAACGGCATAGGTGTACAGCCGCTCCAACGGCAAGTCCAAGGCCACCTTGACGTAAGGCGCAGCCAGCCCGGTTTCCGGCGATTCTTCGGTCATTGCGTGGGTCATAGCCAGCACTATTGTCGGCCACGGTCGGCAGCCGACTTGAGGCCGCGCGATGAGCTTACCGGCCGGGCAGCCCTTCGTCAAGCGGTAAGGCCGATCCGGTTCAGGGCGGGTTCCGGCCCGCCACCGCAAAAATACTCCGAAGGTCCGGAGCAGGACAAACGTCTAATTAAGGTGTTGATTCCGCCGCCGGCGCGGATTACACTTGCAGCGGGTGGTGGCTGAAGAAATGGCCACATTTCGCGAGTCGCTATGGATTGTGAACCGAGCAGAGGGAGTTTTGCCATGGCCGAAGGATTGCGCAGACGGATTCTTGCGGCGTCCCTCCTGGTCCTCGCCTCTCTGGCGTTCGGAGTCGCTGAGGGAGCCGTTTTGAAGAACAAGGGAACCGGGGAGACCATCCGCGGCACGCTGACCGAACAGCAGATCAATGACAAGCGGATCTTTCTGCCCGAAAGCGGAGGGAAAAAATACATCGACCTCGAGGAGTGGGAGATCATCGAAGCCGACGAGCCCCAGGAGGAGGCCGCCGCGGACGTCGAGGCCGGCGCCGAGACCCCGGCCGAGGGCACGGACACCGAGGCGTCCTCCGAGAAAGAGACGAAACCCGTCCCCGTCTACGTGATTCCCATCAAGGGACCCATCCAGCACAGCAGCCTGATCGAGGCGGTCGAGCAGGCCGCGGAGAAGGCCAAGAAATACCACGCCGAGATCGTCGTGTTCCACCTCGACACGCCCGGCGGCATCGTGTTCATCGCCGACAAGGTGATCTCGGCCATCCAGGAAATCGACTGGGCCAAGACCGTCGCGTGGATCGAGGGGAACGAGCATCACGGGGCCCTGTCGGCCGGGGCGTTCATCAGCCTGGCCACGCATGACATCTACATGGCGAACGGCACGACCCTCGGCGCGGCCGTTCCGTTCCGGCAAATGAGCACCGGCGAAATCGAAGTGGACGCCAAGTTCCAGAGCGCGTTCCGAGCCCGCTTCCGCGCCCTTGCCCAGGAGCGAGGCCACTCGGCCGTACTGGCCGACGCCATGGTCGACAGCAGCGTATCGGTTATCCAGGTTTTCATCGACGGCGAGCAGAAACTGGTCAGCAAGGACGAAATCGAAACCCTCCGGGAGAACAATCCGGAGAAGTTCAAGCGGGGCAAGACCATCTCGAAGCCCGGGAAAGTGCTCACCCTGACCGCCGACGAGGCGGTGGATTACGGCATCGCCAAGGCTCACGCCGGGAACCTGGACGAGCTGGCGAAGGCGATGGGAATCGAAAATCCCAACTTTATCGAGGCCGATTGGCTGCCTGATTACGTCAAGGAGGACGCCGAGAAGAAGAAACGCATCTTCGAGCGGTGCCGCACGGCCTTTAACACCAACTGGCAGCAGGCGATGGAGTCGGACCCCAAACGCCAGATGTATTACGTTGACGAGGACATGAAATTCGAGGACGGCGGGCGGCGGTGGCAAAAGTACAGCCGGCAGTGTCTCGGCCACCTGAGAAACTGCGCCGAAGCCATCAAGGCCCTGGAGAAACTCAGCGATCTGGATCGGATCGCGTTCAACTTTCGCGAGGAAACGCTGAACGACTGGAAAGCCCGGCTGCAGACCCTCTATGATCGAGTCAACCGCCAGCAGAACGCCCGGAAGATGCCGTGACGGCCGCCCGGGCATGCACATTGCGCTGAACGCTTCGCGGGTCGCTCCGGCCGGAGCGACCCGCTTTTTCGGGAGGCCCCGCCCCGATGAAGGCCCCGATCAAGTCCACGGTCGCGCTCCTCCTGACCGTTGTCGCGATCAGCCTGATCCCGGTTGCCGAGGCCGCCGCGGACAAGCTCATCCTCAAAAACGGGCGTGTCCTCGAGGGCCAGGTGTCCGAGAGCGGGGACAACGTGGCCGTGATCAACGACGACGGCGTTCACATGTTCTCCCGGGGCGAGGTGGAGCGGATCGAGCGCGACCTGCTCAACCGGGTCGATCCGTCCACCCGCAACGAGTTCGTACGCACTCGGGCCCTGGCTCTGCGGCAGGAAACGCCAGAGGAAGCCATCGCCGTCTGGGAAGCCTACGTGGAGAAGCACCCGGACGGAAAGCTCCTGCCGCGCGCCCGAGAGGAGATCGATCGGCTGAAAGAGGCCGACGAGAAAGGACTGGTGCTGTGGGCAGGCGAGCTGGTGACGCCGGCCGAGCGCGACGCCGCCCGCAGCGAGGCCGCGGGCCGAATCCGCGAGGGCATCCGGCGCTACCGGCTCGGCGAGTACGGGGAGGCCCGCAGGACGTTACGGGAGGCCGACCGCCTGTGGCCCAATCATCCGACCGTCCAGTTCTATCGCGGCCACGTGCTGCGACGCCTCCGTGATCCCCGCCGCGCCGCCAGGCGCTTTACGGATGTGCTGTCAACGCTGCCGGAGCACGTTCCCTCGCTGAACAACGCGGCCTGTCTATGCGCCCGGCTGAGCGACGTCCGGTCCGGGATCCGCCTGATGGCCAGAGCCCTGAGGCGGGAGCCGAACAGCAACACGCTGGCGAACAACGCCTGGGAGATTCTGCACCTGGTGGACGAGATCAAGCAGGGTCCTGTCGTGCGGGCCGACCTTCTCGACATTGCCGAGGCCGACGTCGAGCTGCTTCGCCAGGCCTGTCTCGACCACCAGCGCCGCTTGCTCGAGGAGGGCAAGGCCCGCTGGGGCAGCGAATGGGTCACCGTGGAGCAGTACAAGAAGCGACTTGACCAGCGTCAGGAGATCAAGGCCCAATTGAAACATCTCCGGGCCGAAGCTCGCCGACTCGCCGCGGAGATCGAGGCGTTGGAGGACCGGATGGAAACGCTACTTCGCCTCAAGCGAGCGGCTCTCCAGATTGACGCACCGGAGACGGCCCTGCGCCACGAGCGGGAACTCCGCGACCTCCGGCGGCGGCGCGGTGAACTCCAACGCCGGCAGGCGCGCAATGCCCAAGAGATCAAGGAACTCGCCGGCAAGACGCCCCGGGAAGAGTGGACCGGCGCCATGATTCTCATGGATGCCGAAAACCCGCGCGAACAGTTCAAGGCGACCGCCGACGTGGACGAAGCGATCCGCCGGGCCGTCCTCTCCGGCAAAGCGGAGCTTCGCGCCGCGGACGGAACCTTCCTGGGCCGGATAAACTCACGCCCCCACGACCTCCAGTCGATCTGGAATACCCTCGGACCCCACGGATCGGCCTACAGCGAAGTCAGTGTGTTCGATCCGAAGAGCCCCCACGGCAGCCCGGACTCGCAGCATAGTGCCGTAAACCCCTCGGCCTCCGAGCCTCCTGCCCTGACCCTCGACGGCGAGCGCGTCGCTTACGTTACGGCGAACCCGGACCTCTCTCCGCGGATTGCACTCGGGTCGCTCGTGGAGATCATTCGGCAGCGCGCGGGCCGGTAATGCCGCGCGGCCGGTTGCATCGCCCCCGTCTCATGATATAATCCGGGTTTTGAGTGCCGTCGCGGGGGGAACCTGCGCGGCCTCGGCAGAAAACTCGAAGTGATCGTGGGAGCAGAGCAGGATGGCCAAGAAACTCGTCGTGGTGGGCGCCACCGGCGCCGTCGGTGAACAGTTCATCTCGATCCTCCAGGAGCGGGACTTCCCGGCCTCGGAGATCAAGTTCGTGGCTTCCGAGCGGTCGGCCGGCCGCAAGGTCACGTTCAAGGGCCGCGAGTACGCCATCGAGGCCCTCGGAGAGAACACGTTCGACGGCGGCTGGGAGATGGCCCTGTTCTCCATCCCCAAGGCCATGAGCCGAAAGTTCGCCCCGATCGCCGCCGACCGGGGCTGCACGGTCATCGACAACTCCAACGCCTTCCGGATGGACGAGGACGTCCCGCTCGTCGTCCCGGAGGTCAACCCCGAGGACGTGGTCGATCCGCCGCGCGGCATCATCGCCAACCCGAATTGCTCGACGATCGGGATGGTGGCGGCGGTCTGGCCCCTGCATCGAGCGAAACGGGTCCGCCGGCTGGTGATCACCACCATGCAGAGCGTCAGTGGGGTGGGGCTGAAGGCCATCGAGGAACTCAACGAGGAGACCCGCGCCGTGCTCGACGGGCAACCGTACGAGCGAACCGTGTTCCCCCACCAGATGGCGTTCAACGTGCTGCCGCAGATCCCCCAGAAGGACGCGTTCCTCGAAAACGGGTACACGTCCGAGGAGATGAAGCTGCTCAACGAGACACGCAAGATCATGCACGACGACAGCGTTCGCGTGACCATGACCTGCACGCGGGTGCCGGTCATCTACAGCCACAGCGAGGCGATCAACCTCGAGTTCGAGGAGCCCTGCCCTCCGGAGGAGGCCCGCGAGATTCTCGCGGCCGCACCGGGGGTTACGGTCCTCGACGATGTGAGCCGCCAGCTTTATCCGCTGGCCACGGACGTGGCCGGGAAGGACGACACCTTTGTCGGCCGCATCCGCCGCGACGAGTCGATCGACGGGGACCGGGGCCTGAACATCTGGCTCGTCTCGGAGAACCTCCGCAAGGGCGCCGCGCTGAATGCCGTTCAGATCGCCGAGGAGGTGATCTCCCGGCGCGGCTGAGTAACC
>CAZGEE010000043.1:2431-9182 GCA_964525035.1 uncultured Anaerolineales bacterium | reverse complement strand
TCGAGGATGAGTTCCCGGATCCGGCTCGCACAGGCCGCATAGCACACGCCCGGCTTCTCGTGAAGGGTCCAAGCGAGGACGCCGACCACCTGCCCGTCGCGGTCCAGCAACGGGCCGCCCACGTTGCCCGCCGCCAAGGGCGTCGTCGCGCGGATCCAGCGGGTCCCGTCGCCGCAGAACCGCGCGCCTTCCAGGTTCGAGTGCGCGTCGGCCAGCGCATCGCCACGGACCACGGCCTCGGCAACGCCCTCGGCCACGGCCACGGAAAACCCCGAGGGGTGGCCCAGCGCCACCACCGGTGTCCCGGCCGCGACCGCCTCGTCCGCCAACGGCAACGCCGGGAACGGATCCTCGCCCTCGGCTTCCACCAGCAGGAGGGCCAGGTCCTGCGCCTCGTCGCGGGCGATGATGCCGAGAACCTTCAGGGTCCGCTCCCCGAGGATCAGTCGGGCGCTTTCCGCGCCATCGAGCAGGTGATGAGCCGTGGCAATCAGCCCGCGACGGCCGATGACGAACGCCGTTCCGGACCACGCTCGGCCGCTGCCCGAGCACTCGAGCCGGCCCACGGCGTCGAAGCTCTCACGACAAAGGGGAACCAGGAGATCTTCCGGAGGCTCCGGGGCATCGGTCGGCTGAACCGTCGGCGGCTCCGCAGGCTCCGGAGGACAAGGCACCGGGGAAGGCGTCTCGTCCGGTTGCTCCGGTGGGCACGGGCTGTCGTCGGGAAGGGGGATGGCCGGAACATTGGGAAACAGTTCCCCCGGAAGGCCCTCGTCGGAATCTTCCCCGCGAACGCCACCGACGGGCATCAGCAACGCGCACGCCGCCAGAAAGAGCACGAGCAGTGCCCCAGGCGTCGGCCGAAGCTGTTGGTCCACGGTGCGCTTCACCAATCCGGATTTCCCGATTCTCTCGGCTGCGCAGACGCACGAAGCGACCCAATCGCCCACCCCGACCACGCTATTCTACGCGAAACACCATCCGCCGTCGCGGGTGACTTCAAGATTTTACAATTCCTTCACACAGCTCGCCGCCCAGGGGCCCCACCGGCCGATGCAGCGAGCATTCGCGATCCGTCCACCGCGAGCGGCACCGGCCCGACAGGTCTCACGGCGATTCCGACGGTCCGCCCCGAAGACTGCGGGGGCTGACCTTGATGTCGAGCACCGGCGATCCGTCCACGGCGTCCAGCCCACGGACCGTGAGCGCGGTGCCCTCCAGCTTCAGCAGTTCCACGTCCGTGACGGCGATCGGCGTCAGCCGGTCCGGCGTCCGCGAGGCGAACGGTCCCACGCGCTTGCCATCCCAGCCGCGTGCGAAGACCGTTCGGATGGGCTGCTGCCGATGCAACTGCCAGAGCACGGTCAAATGGCTTTCCTCGGCCAGTCCCGCCAGAAACCGCTCCTGGCCCGGGGCCAGGCGGATTTCCGCAACCTGCCCGCTACCGGCTCTGAATCCGCGTTGCCGCCGTTTCCTCTCGCTCGCCACCACGCCGATCGGCCAGAGGGTCACCGGGGCCGCGTCGCCGCATAAGCACTGTCGGCAAACAGGTTTTCCGTCGACGACCCAAATCTGCCCGACCGCGCGGCGCTCGCCGCACTCGCTGCACCGTGCTTTATTTTGACGCACTGAGCTCATGATTTGTTCCCGACATCTCGCCAACGAAAGAGAAGGAACCGAACCTCTCGCCGGGACGACGAGACGGCCCGGTTCCCTTGTTCTCTGCCCCGCCGCGCGGCGCAGGGGCCGCTACCAGCCCTTGAGCCTGGCCGCGTAGGGGATCTCGCCCGCGAGCGGGGCCACGTAGTCCTTGAACGAATCGCGTATGTTGTTGCGCCCGTTGCTGATGTACTTCTTCGGGAGGCCGGTGGTATGCTTCGCCACGTTCACCAGGGCCGTGAGCGCGGTCTTCGCGCGGTACGGCTTGTTGCTCGTCCGCTTGATGACCACGGAGCCGTCCGTGTCCACACCGCCGGTGGCATAGCGTACGGCGTCGCGGCCCACCATGCGTGCCTCGCGCGCGTCCACCTCGCTGTAGAAGCCCGGAAAGCTGCGTTGGAGGTAGCCGAACGTGTCGGCCCGAATGCGGACCTTCTGCTTGCCGAACGCGGCACGGACCATGCCGGCCAGGTAATCGCCCAGCGCGCCGGTCCCGGAAAGCTGCACGTTGCCGTGGGAATCGACCTCGGCCTGCTCGGCCATTTTCTCGGCAACCGTTTTGCCGTCCCGGTAGTGGATGCCCTCGCTCGCGGCGACGACGCATCGGCCGAATTTCTTGTAGATCCGCTTGACGTCGGCCACGAACCGCCGGTCGTTGAATTCGACCTCCGGCACGTAGACCAGGTGCGGCCCGTCGTCCTTGTGCCGGCGGGCCAGGATGCCGGCGGCGGTCAGGAAACCGGCGTGGCGCCCCATGACGACGTTGATCTTGATGCCGGGAATCGACCGGTTGTCCAGGTTGTCGCCGATGAAGGCCGACGCAACGAACTTCGCCGCGCTGCCGTAGCCCGGGCAGTGATCCGTCACGCGGAGGTCGTTGTCGATGGTCTTGGGAATGTGGAAGACCCTCATTTCGTAATCGGCCTCGGCGGCCATCTCGTTGATGATGTAGGCCGTCTCGGCCGAGTCGTTCCCGCCGATGTAGAAAAAGTACCGGACGTCATGCTTGCGGAAGACCTCGAAGATGCGCGTGCAGTCCTCCCGCGTCGGTTTCATGCGCACGGACCCGAGCCCGGCCGAAGGGGTCGCCGCGACCTTCTCGAGATGGGCCTTGGGTTCCTTGAACAGCTCGATGAAATCCTGCTCGAGGATGCCCCGGACGCCATGCCGGGCCCCGAGCAGCTTCCTGATTTCCCTGGCCTTCCGGGCGGCCTCGATGACGCCCACCAGGCTCTGGTTGATGACACACGTGGGTCCGCCGCTCTGGCCGATGACGGCGTTGCCTCTCAACTTGCCCACAACACACCCCTTTCGCCTTAGACGGTTCTGGCATTTCGCCGTCGCGGGGGCCTTTCCGACGGCCGCCTCGCGAGCTCTCACGGTTCGTGGTTCGCGAACTCGCCCGGGACGGCCTGCCCGTTCACCGACGACCGCTCCCTGGAGGCCCGCGCCGCTGGCGCGAAGCATACGAGCGGGAGATTTTCCATGCACCCGCGCATCGGGTCAAGGCTTTTCTGCGTGCCGGCCTGCGGAAACGGACCCCATGAGAACCTCCACACCCGAAGCGCGACGGTCCAGAGCCGAAGCATGCCGCCCGTCAGCACCGAGGTGTTGACACGAGCCGCCGGGACGGCACAATACCCGGAACGATCCTTGACGGAGAACACCATGCCCACGGACCCGCTGGCCAATGTCAGAGCCCTGCTGCTGGACCTCGACGGCACGTTGTACCTGGGCGACCGCCTGTTCGAGTGGACCCCGGGCTTCCTGGAGCAGATCCGCGGGTTGGGGCTGGGCCGGCTTTTCATGACCAACAATTCGAGCCGAAGCGCCACGGCCTACCGCGAAAAACTTCACCGTCTGGGGATCGACGCGGCGCCGGAGGAGATTCTGACCAGCGGGCAAAGTGCGGCCCTCTACCTGGAACGGACTCCCGACGTCGAGCGCGTGTACGTGCTCGGCACGCCGAGCCTCGCCGACGAGATCGGCGCCGCCGGCAAGGCCGTGGTCCAGGAAGGCGCCGACGCCGTCCTGGTCGGCTACCCCACGGACCTGACCTACGACGGCCTGGCCCGCGCCGCGGTGGAGCTTCAGCACGGCGCTCGCTTCCTGGCGACCCACCCGGATCGGGTCTGCCCCGACCCGGCCGGGATGTTACCGGACTGCGGGGCCGTCTGCGCGTGCCTGACCACCGCCACGGGGCGGGAGCCCGAACACGTATTCGGCAAACCCTCCCGGTGGATGGTCGAGCTCGCGCTCGCCCGGACGGGCCTCCAGGCCGGGGAGGTTGCGGTGGTCGGCGACCGCCTCTACACGGACATGCGCATGGCCGCAACCGCCGGGATGCCGGGGGTCCTCGTGCTGAGCGGCGAAACGGATCGCCGCCGGCTTCGCGGCAGTGACGTCGCCCCGGACCTGGTGGTCGAACACGTCGGAAAACTCGGAGAGCACCTGAGAGCCCGGCGAAGCGGACCTTGAGAGCGGCTCGATACCGAAAAACAGCGCGGCGCTCCCTGGGCCGGCCCTGGGGAGTCAACTCAAATCCGCGCTTGCCAAATCGCCGCTTGACAAGCGAAAGTTTTTCTTTCCTACGCGCCGGTGACCGACGAACGGCATCTCGGCGCAAGTTCTTTTATTGCAGGCGCTTACAAATCCATTCGCGAGGAGTGGGAACCGGGTCCAAAAAAAGGGGGCGTTTTATCACCCGGTCGATTTGCCCCGGGCCGGTTTCTATGTTATTGTTCCCCTGAGTGTGGAGGGGGAACCACCCCCTATATAACATGTTGCCTGCTGTGGCCTCATTTCCCAGTGCCACTCCGGTGGGAAAATGGTGGTTTCGGCTAGGCGGTGTGGGCCGTCCTTGGGGAAGGACGGAAAAGAGGGTCTGCGGTTATCGCACCCACGGGGAGGGCTTATCGATGAAACGGCTTCTGGCGTTTTCTGTTTGTGCAATGCTTGCAATGGTGGCGGTCTCGGAGGCGGCCCAGATTGACTTCTCGCAGACGGACACCACCACGGCTCCGGACGACTGGAACACGGCGTACGGTCTGACTGGCGTGTTCCTGATGCGGGATATCTCGAGCGGGCAGCCGCAGGGTGACCTTCAGCACCCCGGCCTGCCGACCTACATCGACGGCTTCGTCGAAGGCTTTCCCGGCCAGGGCGGCGGAAACGGCGGTAGCGGTGGAGGCGGAGGCGGAGGCGGCAATCCGGCCACCGGAGACCTCTATTACGATCTGGATCTCAACGCTGGCAAGCAGTTCCAGTTCACCACGCTGTTCTACAATTCGACCTACGGCACGGAGAACAACCTTCAGGGTAGCGACGTCGCCCTGTCGGTCCGCCTGCTCGGGGAAAACGACCCGGACGACGACTGGCATGACATCACGGTGGCCGAGCTCGAGGGCGGCATCTTCATGAGCTGGGACGTCATCGTCTACACCGATGACGCCAACAAGACGGTGACCCTGGACGTCGAATACGTCAATGGCGATGGCAGCGTGGCCGCCGGGTTCTTCCTGGACAACGTCCAGCCCGCCGGCGCAGCGCCCATTCCGGAACCGGCCACGGTCGGCATCCTTCTGGTCGGCGCCGCCGGCCTGATCGCGCGGCGCAGGAGCCGGTGAGCGAGGGGCCGTGCAGCCATAAGCGCGTTATGAAGCAAGTAATCGGCCGCGGGCACGTGCTCGCGGCCGCATTTTGCGCTCTCGAAACGACTTTTTTCAATTCCGAATAGGCGTTCCGCAGCGCATTGCCGCCTCGCCGCCACCCGGCTACAATGAGCGGCGCTTCCCGCTACCGGGACGCGCGCGAGAACGCCGGAGTGGAGATGAGTTTCTTTGTCGGCATCGACGAGGCAGGCTACGGACCCGTCCTGGGGCCGTTGGTAGTGGCCGCGGCCGTCTTCGAGGTCCCGGGCGACGGGGAACCGGATCTGTGGCGCGCATTGGCCCCGCACATAGCAAGAACCGAAACCGACGGCCCCGACGCCGTGTGCATCGCCGACTCGAAGCGCCTGCACCGGGGCGCCGGCCGCCTGGGGCGACTGGAGCGCCACGTCCTCGCCACGTGCCCCGACCTGCCGCTGCCCGCCCGGTTGCGCACGTTGACCCGCCGGCTCGGCGTGCCGGACGAGCACCTGGCCGCGGGCGAGCCGTGGTACGACCGCGAGTTTCCCGAGCTCCCCCTTGCCGCGTCGTTGGACCGCATCGAGAAGCTCCGCGCCCGATTCACCGCCGGCCTGAACGAGGTCGGGGGGCGGCTCGTCTCGGTGCGGGCGAGCCTCGCGCAGCCATGGCGGTTCAATCGGCTGGTGGAGGTCACCCACAACAAGGCCCGAACGCTTTGGACCCTGGGGGCCGAAGCGATCGAACGGGCCCTCGGCGACCTGGACGGGCGGCGGGTTCACGTGACCATGGACCACCAGGGCGGACGGGTCTACTACGCGGACCTGTTGCGGCAGACCTTTCTGATGAGTCGCGTGGACGTGCTGGACGAAGGGTCCGGGGAAAGCCGGTACCGCGTCCGCACCGGCCGGCACGACATGCACCTGCGCTTCCTGGAGAAAGCGGATGGATTGTCCCTTCCCGTCGCGCTGGCCAGTATGTACGCCAAGTACGTCCGCGAGGTTTTCATGGCGGAGTTCAACCGCTGGTGGGCCGGGCGCGCCGAGGGCGTCGCCCCCACTGCCGGGTACTGGACGGACTACCACCGGTGGGCCCGCGAGATGGCGCCGTACCTGGCCGCCCTGGACCTGCCCGAACCGCAATATGTCCGGAGCCGATGATCGCCGAGAGGGGGCCCCGATGGCCATTCAATATTGGAGCGATCGTGTCCTGCTGGTGACCCCGCCGGAGGATCCTGGGTTCACCGAGGACCTGAACGAGGTGCTCGCGGCCGTCCACAACAGCGTCCGGCATTCCGTCGTGGTGGACATGAAGGAAGTTCGGAAACTGACGAGTTCGAACCTGGCCCTGCTGCTTCGCCTCCGAAGGGCGCTGATCGGCAAGGACCTCGGCCTGCTCCTCTGCAACGTCACCACCGGGGCATGGGGCGCGTTTCTGGTGACGGGGCTCGACGCGATTTTCCGATT
>CAZGEE010000043.1:1744-2421 GCA_964525035.1 uncultured Anaerolineales bacterium | reverse complement strand
GACGTGCAGCGCTGGGAGAGAGCCCCGTGACTTGGGAGGCGGCCGGCCGTCGCCGGAATGCCCGGCGAGGAAACAGGCCTCCGAACACCGCCAACTTCGAAAAGGAACCGAGATGGCCAAGCGAAGACAAGCACTGCGAGTTCTTCCACGACCTCAAGAGGCACGGCGGACCCGGGGCACGTTCAAGCTGCCGCCGCGCGTGCCGGTCAGCCTGCCGCCCGACGGCGGCCCGCCCGAACTCGTGGGGGCCCGGCAGTTGGCGCGCGAACTCGAAACCGTGGGCCGGGAAACGAGTATCGGCCGGCGCCCCGGGAACCGCGACAAGGTCCCGCACGGGATCGCCGTGCGCCGGGGCCGCGTACGCGGCGGAGAGGAGGCCTACGAACTGGAGGTTCGCGCCGACGCCGTGAACGTCATCGCATCCACGGCGCGCGGAGCCTTCTACGGCCTGCAGACGCTGCGGCAGCTCGTCCGCCGGTTCGGGGCGACATTGCCCGGCGTGCAAATCCGCGACTGGCCGGATTTCGCGCTACGGGGCGTTTACCACGACATCTCGCGCGGTCGCGTCCCGACGATCGAGACGCTCAAGTACCTCGTGGACCTGCTCGCGCACCTGAAGGTCAACACGCTCAGCCTCTACATGGAGTATCCGTACCGCTACGAGCGTCATCCGCACC
>CAZGEE010000043.1:0-1734 GCA_964525035.1 uncultured Anaerolineales bacterium | reverse complement strand
GGGGCCTTCGCCCGCCAACGGTGCGTCGACCTCGTGCCCAGCCAGGCCAGCTTCGGCCACCTGGAGCGGCTGCTCTCGAAACCGCCCTACCGGCACCTGGCGAACACGCCACCGCGCAGCTTCCGCGCGACCCGCGAATTCGGCCGCACGGGGACCAGCCTCGACCCGACGAACCCGGAGAGCGAGCGGCTGATCGCCGACCTGTACGACGAGCTGTTGCCGCAATTCGACTCGCCCTATTTTCACGGGTGCTGCGACGAGGTCTGGGACCTCGGCGAGGGCAAGAGCGCGGCCCGGGCGCGGCGGATCGGCAAGGGCCGCCTCTTCGCCGGGTTCATCCGCGCGATCCATCGGCACGCCGCGCGCCACGGCAAGCGCCTGATGATCTGGGCCGACATTCTCAAGCACCACCCCGAGGCCATTGAGCAGGTCCCCGAAGACGTGATCATGCTGAACTGGTGGTACCGCCCGGAGTCCCGCGAGTGGATGCACGACCACAGCCGGGCGATCCGCCGGAGCGGGCACGAACTGATCGTCTGCCCGGGCGTGAACAACTGGGGCGCCTTCATGCCGCGCGTAAGCTGGATGCGGGAGAACATCCGTAACTTCGCCGCGGCGGGCCTGGAACACGGGGCCATGGGGCTGATGAACACCGAGTGGGGCGACGGAGGGCACTTTAACCTCCTGGGGACCGCCCTGCCCGGCTTCGCCGGCGGGGCCGAACACGCCTGGGCCCACGAGCGGGCCGACGAAACCACCATCGGCCGACGCTGGCCGTTGCACGTTCTCGGCGACCGCGCCGGCAAGGCCGAGCGCGTGGTCACCCAGGCCGACGGCTCGGACGCGTGGCAGCGGGGCATCTTCACGGGGTTCGGAAACGAACGCGACATCGACTTCGAGGCGCTCGAGACGACGCCGCGGAAACTGCTTCGCCGCCAGGAGGCCTTCAATCGGAGGCTCGGCCGGGCCATGGACCACGCGGCCACGCTCAGCCGGACGCTCCTGCCGCCGGAGCCTCGCGACGAAGAGGACCTGTATCCGAGCTACGCCGCCGTGGAATGGACGCTGCTCACGACCATGACGCTGGCCAAGGGCCAAGCCGTCTCGGCCCACCTGCTGAGGCTGCTCGGCGACGAAGCGGAAAGCCGGAAACGCTTTCGCCAGGCCGCCGACGTGACCGCCTCCCTGTTGCCCGAGTACCGGGCCATGTGGCGGCAGCGCAACCACGAAAGTGAACTCGACTGGTCCGTGCGGCGCATCCGCCGGTGCATCAACCGCTGGCGCCGTGCGGCGCGGAAGTAGGACAATCCGACGTCTCGCCCCCGGAACAGGAGGACCGAATGAATCTGCTGACCATCATGCTCGACTCGCTCCGCCCGGACCACATCGCCGCCAACGGGCACCCGCGCATCCGCACGCCGAACCTCGACCGGTTCGCCGCCGAGGGGACCGTCTTCGCCCGGAACTATGCCGAGTATCCCATCACGATTCCCTCGCGGACGGCCTTCTTCTGCGGCGTCTACACGTTCCCCGAGAGGCCGTGGTCGCCGCTGCGGCCGTACGACACACCGCTGGCCGAAGTGCTGCAGCGGGCCGGTTACCACACCGCCTGCTTCAGCGACAGCCCGCTCGGACAGGGACACTGGGGTTTCGATCGGGGCTTCGACGAAATGGTGCACTTCGACGACGGACCGTGTCACGTGGGGGTAGTCAAGGATCGCGAGCCCGACTTCG
>CAZGEE010000042.1:0-9211 GCA_964525035.1 uncultured Anaerolineales bacterium | reverse complement strand
GACAAGGACATCCCCGCCCCGGACGTCGGCACCGGCGAGCGCGAGATGACCTGGATCCTCGACGCCTGGCGGATGACCCACGGGACCTACCAGCGCGGCATCGTCACGGGCAAGCCGGTGGCCATCGGCGGCAGCGCCGGGCGGGCCGCCGCCACCGGGCGCGGCGTGGTTTTCTGCATCGAGCAGGCTGCCGAACGCTTCGGGCCGGACCTTCCCCGCGCCACCGCCGCGGTGCAGGGCTTCGGCAAGGTCGGCGCCAGCGCCGCGCGGTTCCTCGCAGAAGACGGCGTGACCGTGGTCGCCGCGAGTGACGTCCACGGAGCGGTGACCCACCCGGACGGGCTGGACGTGGCGGCGCTGGCGCGGCACGTCGAGGAAACCGGGTCGGTGGTCGGCTTCCCCGGCGGCCGGGCGATGGATCGCGACGCGCTGCTCGCGATGGACGTGGACATCCTGGTGCCGGCGGCGCTGGAGAACGCCCTGACGCGGGAGACGGCTCCGCGGGTGCGGGCCCGGCTGGTGGCCGAGGGAGCCAACGGACCCACCACGCCCGAGGGCGACCGCATCCTGGCCGAGCGCGGCGTGCGGGTCGTCCCGGACATCCTGTGCAACGCCGGCGGCGTGACGGTGAGCTACTTCGAGTGGGTGCAGAACCGGCAGGAGTTCTACTGGCCGGCCGAGCAGGTGGACGGGGAGTTGCGGCGGGTGATGACGACGGCCTTCGCCCGCGTGGCGGAGGGGGCGGAGCGGAGCGGCTGCACGCTGCGGGAGTCGGTCTACCGGATCGCCATCGCCCGGGTGGCCGAGGCCATGGTCCGCCGCGGGAGCCAGTGAGGGCGGCTGGCGGCCCGACGGCGTTGCCCGAAACGGCACCCGCAGCCAGCCGGTTGGAGATCAGGTTACAAGGGGGACTCCCGGCGGTAAAACGGGGTGCGGGCGCTCACTCCGCCCAGGTCAGCAGGCCGGTGTCCCACGGGCAGTGGATGTCCTCGTGGTTGGCGGTGACGCGGACGGCCAGGCCCTGGCGGCCGGCGGTGCGGAACTGGACCGACGCGGCGAAGACCTGTCGGCCGTCCTGCGGCTCGCCCTCGGGCTGGAGGAACAGGACCTTGCTTCGCAGGAATTGGTCGTGCGGGTCCAGCGGGCCGTAGCACGCTTCCACGCGGACGTCCTCGGGGGAGACCTCCCCGAGGTGGACCACGGCGCGGATCCGGAGGTTGTCGCCCACGCCGACCTCGCCGTCGGCCGTGGTCTCGACCTTCTCGACCTTGACCTCCGACCAGGCGTCGCGGAGTTTCTGCTGCCACTCGACGACGCCCCGGGCGCGGGCCAGACCGTCGGCCGCGAGCCGCTCGTGCCGTTCGTAGGCCGGGAAGTAGAACAGCCCGGCGTATTCCTGGACCATGCGGCTGGTGCTGAAGACCGGGCCGGTGGTCTGGGCGGCGGACTTCATGCGGCGGACCCATTCGCGGGGCACGCGGTCGCCGCCGCGATCGTAGAACATCGGGGCGATTTCCTTCTCGAGCAGGTCGTAGATGGCGTGGCTCTCGACCTCGTCCTGCTCGTCGCGCGTCGCGTAGGTCTCGCCGCTGCCGATGTTCCAGCCGTTGGCCTTCTGGTACCCCTCGGCCCACCATCCGTCGGGGATGCTGAGGTTCAGGACCCCGTTGGCGGCGGCCTTCATGCCGCTGGTGCCCGAGGCCTCCATGGGCCGCAGCGGGGTGTTCAGCCAGACGTCGGCCCCCTGGAGCAGGTACCGGGCGACGTTCATGTCGTAGTCTTCGATGAAGACGATGCGGTCGCGGAACTCGGCGCGGCGTCCCTGGTGGACGATCTCGCGGATCAGTTCCTTGCCTCCGCCGTCGCGCGGGTGGGCCTTGCCGGCGAAGATGAGCTGGACGGGGCGGTCCGGCTGGTTGACGATCTCGGCCAGGCGTTCCGGCTTGCGGAACAGCAGGGTGGCCCGCTTGTACGTGGCGAACCGCCGGGCGAAGCAGATGGTGAGCACCTCGGGGTCGAGCACTTCGTCGGCATGGTCGATCTCGTGGGGACTGAGGCCGCGCCGCTCGTACTGGTCGCGGAGACGGCGCCGGCAGAAGGCCACCAGGCGTTCGCGGCGGCGCTCGTGGGCTCGCCAGAGCTCGGTGTCCGGGATGTTCGTCAGGCGGTTCCAGATGTCCATCCGCGCGGGCGACAGCACCCAGCGGGGCCCGAGGTACCGGTCGTAGAGGTTGGCCAGGTCGTCGCTGATCCAGCTCCGGGTATGGACGCCGTTGGTGATGCTGGTAATCGGCACGTCGCTCCGGGGCACCTGGGGCCAGACCTTCTCCCACATTCCGCGGGAGACCTCGCCGTGGAGCTTGCTGACGGCGTTGCGGTGGTTCGACATCCTCAGGGCGAGGACGGTCATGCAGAACTTCTCGTCCTTGTTGGCCGGGTCCTGCCGGCCGAGGCCCAGCAGCCCGTCCCGCCCGATGCCGAGCCGCTCGTAGAAATGGCCCAGGTACTTGTCGACGAGCCGGGGCTCGAAGACGTCGTTGCCCGCGGGGACCGGCGTGTGGGTGGTGAAGGAGCTCCCGGCCTTCACGACCTGGGCGGCCACCTCGAAAGGGACCTCCCTCTCGCGCATCAGGGTGTGGGCGGCCTCGAGGGAGGCAAAGGCCGCGTGCCCTTCGTTCATGTGGACCATCGACGGCCGAAGCCCCATCGCGTCCAGCGCCCGGTAGCCGCCCACGCCGAGCAGCATCTCCTGGCGGATGCGCATCTCCATGTCGCCGCCGTAGAGCTGGGCCGTGACGGCCCGGTGCTCCTCGGGGTTCTCGGGGATGTTGGCATCGAGCAGGAACAGCCGGACGCGTCCCACGTCGACGCGCCACACCTTGGCCCGCACGGCGTGGTCCGGGAAGTCCACCTCGACCACCAGCGGCGAGCCGTCGTCGCGGCCGACCACCTGGACGGGCATGTTGAAGAAGTCGTTCTCGGGATAGTATTCCTGCTGCCACCCGTCGGCGTTCAGGTACTGGCGGAAGTAGCCTTCGCGGTAGAGCAGGCCGACGCCCACCAGGGGGAGCCCGAGGTCGCTGGCGGCCTTGAGGTGGTCGCCGGCCAGGACGCCGAGCCCGCCGGAGTAGATCGGCAGGCACTCCGTGAGGCCGAACTCGGCGCTGAAGTAGGCGAAGACCTGTCCCTCGACCTCGCGGTGGCTGAACCGGTGGCTCGAGTCCACGTAGTCCTGGAAGCGTTCCCAGGCGCGGTCCAGTTGCGAGAGGTAGCCTTCGTCCTCGGCCAGGAGGTTGAGGCGGTCCTGGCTCGCCATGCCGAGCAGGTGCACCGGGTTGTGGTAAAGCCGTTCCCACAGCTCGGAGTCGAGCCGGCGGAACAGTTCGCGGCCCTCGGGATCGAAGCTCCACCAGAGGTTGTACGCCAGCTCTCGCAGCCTTTCGAGCGAGGACGGAAGCTTCGGAACGACAACGAGATGCTTGACGATGTTCATCGCATCACCCCTGTCCGATGACCACCGCGCGGCCCTTCCGGGCGAAGGCACCGCAAGGCTCGGAGGTCGGTTCGGAACAACGCGCACTCGGAGGGTGTCACGGGCTCTCCCCGGACGCCCATTCTCTCATGGTATCGGGTCCTGTCAAGCGGCACCTGCAGCAAAAGTGCGCCTCTCTCCGGGGCAACGGGTGCGCCGAAGGCGCCGGGCCCGCCGGTTGTCTTCGCCGGGCGCGGTCGGTAGGATAGATTCCTTGCCGACGGGGATCCGGCGCGTGGCCGAGCGGTCCGCCGCGGCACGGAGAACGCGATGGCCTTTTGGAACCGAAGCCTGGGCAAGCGCGGGGAACGGATCGCCGCCCGGTTCCTGCGCAAGGCCGGGTGCCGCATCCTCGCCCGGAACTTCACCGCCGGCGGGGCCGAGATCGACCTGGTGGCCCGCGAGAAGAAGACCGGCCGCATCGTCTTCGCCGAGGTCAAGACCCGGACGGACGAATCCGTGGCCCTCGGCGAGCAGGCCGTCGGACGCGCGAAGCAGCGCCACATCGTCCGGGCCGCGCAGCTTTTCCTCCGGCGCAAGGGCCTTCCGGACGAGAGCCCCGTGCGGTTCGATGTCCTCGCGGTCACGTTCGACGGAGACGGCCGGCCGGAGGTCCGCCATACGCCCGCGGCCTTTCGACCCTAGGGAGCGATCATGATCGACCACGTTGCCATGACCAGCGATTACGTCCGGACCGACGGCGACCCGGAGCCGTACCTGCGGGCCATCGCCGACGCCGGTTTCCGCCACGTCCACTGGTGCCAGCAGTGGAACACCGACTTCCTGTACGGCGAGGCCGAGCTCCGGCACGTCGAGCGGTGCTTCGAGGAGTTCGGCCTGTCGCTGAACGATCTCCACGCGTCCCGTGGCGTCGAGAAGGCCTGGGGCTCGCCGGTGGAGTACCGGCGGCAGGCCGGCGTCGAGCTCGTCCGCAACCGCATCGACATGGCCCGACGGCTCGCGTGCGACGTGGTCATCATGCACGCTCCGCCGGAGTGTGCCGAGACTGGTAACCGGGACGCCTGCTGGACCGCGTGGTCGCGCAGTCTCGATGAGCTGCAACCTTACGCCGCCGATCGGGGTGTGCGGATCGCGATCGAGAACATGGCCAGGGACGACTTCGACGTCATCGAAGAGGCCTTCGCGCGCTACGGGGCCGACTTTGTGGGCCTGTGCTACGACTCGGGGCACGGCCGGATCGCCGGCAACGGCCTCGACCGGCTGGAACGGTTCAAAGACCGTCTTATCTCGGTCCACCTGCACGACAACGACGGCGTGGCCGACAAACATTGGCCCCCCTTCACCGGCAAGGTCGACTGGGAGCGTCTGGCCCGGCTCATCGCGACGAGCGGTTACCCGAAGTCCGTGATGTCGATTGAGTCGGTCATGTGGCACCTCGACGAGGAGAAGGACGAGGAGGCGTTCCTCCGGCAGGTCGCGACCGCCGGGGCCCGGTTCGCCGAGATGGTCGAAGCGCAGCGGCGGGGCGCGCAGCGTGCCGGCGGAAGTGGCCCGGCCGAAAAGAAATAGGATGGAGCGACCATGACCGGACGTGCGGAACCCCTGTGCGACAGTCACGCCCACCTGAACTTCCCGGAGTTCGAGGGCCGGGTCCGCGAGGTCCTGCGCCGCGCGGCCGAGGCCGGCGTCGGGACCATCGTCAACATCGGCACGGCCCCGGCCACCAACGCCCAGGTCATCGAGCAGGTACGCACGCTCCCCGGCGAGATCGGGGAGGAGTTCACTCCGCCGCGGCTCTACGCCACCGTCGGCTTCCACCCCCACGAGGCCCGGGCCATCCGCCCCGAGGACTGGCTGGCCATCGAGCGCCAGGCCGCCGAGCCGGAGGTGGTCGCCCTGGGCGAGTTCGGCCTGGATTACCACTACGAGAACAGCCCGCGCGAGGCCCAGCGCGAGGTGCTCCGCGACGGCATCCGGCTGGCGGTGCGCACCGGCCTGCCCATGGTCATCCACTCGCGCGACGCAAGGCTCGAGGTCATCGAGGCGCTGGACGAGGTGGCCGGGCCCGACCGGATGCCCCGCGGCGTCTTTCACTGCTTCACCGGCGCCCCGGAGCTGGCCCGCGCGGCGCTCGAGCGCGGGTTCCACGTCGGCTTCACGGGCATCGCCACGTTCCCGAATGCCGAGAGCGTTCGCGAGGTGGCCGCGCAGGTCCCGCTCGACCGGCTCCTCGTCGAGACCGACGCCCCGTTCTGCGCCCCGGTGCCGATGCGCGGCAAGACCAACGAACCGGCCTTCGTCGCCTACGTCTGCGAGAAGATGGCCGAGCTTCACGGGACCGACGTTGAAGCCATGCGCCGAACCACCACGGCCAACGCCCGGGCCCTGTTCGGCCTGGAGTGACGGCCCCGGCGTGAACGCCTCCGATTTTCTGAAACTCTGGACGTCCCACTGCATCCAAGGTATCGTAACGGGTGGCGGCCGGGCCGCGAGGCTCGCGCGCCGACCCCGAAACGAGCCGTTCCCGGAACCCTTCGAAGGAGGACGTGCCATGCGAGTGCACCACTGCGTTTGTCTCGTTGCCGTGCTGGTCGCCTTGGCCGCGGGGCCCGTCTCCGCCGCGGAGGACCGCACCGCCGAACTGCCCCTGACGCGGGCGACGCTCTTTACGAGCGGGGTGGGCTACTTCGAGCGGTCCGGCCCGGTCGAGGGCGGCCGGCGGGTCGAGATGTCGTTCCGCACCGAGGACATCAACGACATCCTGAAGAGCCTCGTGGTCGTCGGCACGGAGGAAGCCACCGTCAGCTACGCGTCCCGCGACCCCGTCTCGAAGGCCCTGAAGAGCTTCGCCGTCGACCTGACGGGCAACCCGACCCTGGGCGAGCTGCTCAACCAGCTCCGCGGCGCGCGGGTCACCGTGCGGATGCCGCAGCCGTTCACCGGGACGATCCTGGGCGTGGAAAAGCGCACCCGACAGCTTGAGGACGACGGAACCATCACCGTGGACGTGGTGAACGTCGTCAGCGACGGCACCGTGCGGAGCTTCGAGTTGCCGGAACTCGTGGACATGCAGCTCGAGGACAAGGAACTGCAGGCCGAGCTTCACCAGGCGCTCGCGGTCCTCGCGCGCGCCCGCGACCAAGACAAGAAGCCGGTGACCATCCACGTGGGCGGCGAGGGCGAGCAGCGGGTCACCGCCGGCTACGTCGTCGAGGCCCCGGTCTGGAAGACCAGCTACCGACTGGTTCTCCAAGGGGGAGCCGAGCCGTTTCTCCAGGGCTGGGCCATCGTCGAGAACACCACCGACGCCGACTGGAAGGACATTCACCTGACGCTGGTCAGCGGCCAGCCGATCAGTTTCGTGCAGGACCTGTACACGCCGCTCTACATGGACCGGCCGGAGGTGGCGCCGCCGGTGCGCGCCGCCGTCCGCCCGCAGATCTACAAGGGCGAGGCGCTCAAGAGGGCCCCGCAGGCCGCTCGGGCGCGCGAGAAGGCCGCGGCGCCGGCCGAGTACGCCAGAAAACGGGTCCTCGCCGACCGGGCCGACGCCGCCAGGGCCGTCGGGCGCGGTGGGGGCATGGGCGGCGCGGTGAACGCCCTCGGCTTCCAGGCCCTCAAGACGGTCACCGAGGGCGCCGGGGCCGTCGCGGAGCTGTTCGAGTATCCCGTCGCGGGCAAGGTCACCATCGAGCGGCAGAGTTCCGCTATGCTGCCCGTCGCGAGCGGGCCCGTCGAGGCCGAGCGCCTGAGCATCTTCGACGCCGAGGCCCACGAGAAGTACCCCCTGAACGGGTTGGAACTGACGAACACGACCGGGCTGTTCCTGATGCACGGGCCCGTCACGGTCTTCGACGCGGGCACCTACGCCGGGGATGCCCGCCTGGACGACACCCCGTCGGGCGGCGAGCAGCTCATCAGCTACGCCGTCGACCAGAAACGCGAGGTTGCCGTCCACGCCCCGTCGGGCCCCACGACGCTCGAGTCGCTGAAGATCGTCCGCGGCGTCCTGGTGGCCACGCGCAAGCACCGCATGGAGAAACGGTACGAGATCGACAACAAGGCCCCCGAGGACCGGACCGTGCTCGTCCAGCACCCGTACCGGCCGGACTGGAAGCTCGTCGAGCCCGAGGGCGTCGAGCCCGCCACCGGCGAGCTCTACCGGTTCCGCGTCGACGTGCCGGGCGGCACGGCCGCCAAGCCGGGCGAGGCCAAGCTTACGGTCGTCGAGGAGAAGACCGTCGACCAGCGGATCGGCCTCTCGGGCGCGACGCCCGAGCAGATTCTCGTCTGGACCCGCAGCGACAAGGCCACCGACGAGCTGTCCGGGGCGCTTGAGAAGATCGCCCAGCGGAAACGCGAGATCGCGAACCTGCAGCGCGACCTGGCAGAGAAACAGCGCCGCGTTAACGAACTGGAGCAGGACCAGAAGCGGACCCGCGAGAACATGCAGGTGCTCGATAAGAACAATCCGCTCTACGCGAAGTACGTGGAGAAGCTCTCGGACCAGGAAGAGGAGTTCTCGAAGCTGACGAAGGAGATCCGCTCGCTCCGCGAGACCATCGACACCCGGGAGCGCGAGCTGATGGACGACCTGGAATCGCTCACCGTGCGGTGATGATCCGGTGAAGGGTAGGTGCCACGTCCCCACTCCTCGGAGGACGGCAGAGGTCCTCGGCGAAGTCGGGACGTGGGCGTGCTTCTTTCGTGGCTCGGTGTCATGGCCCGGCCAATGGCCGGGCCATGACGTGCGCGAAGACCGTCGAACCTGTTGACCCGACTTGCCGGTTCGCCGCTACGCCACCTCGACCGGCCGGGTACTCTCCCAGACGCCGTGGAGGCTGCACCGCTCGAAGGCCCGCAGCACGCCCTCCTCGGCCGCGACCTGCGGCGACAGGGTCACGCGGAACGTGACCTTCGGCTCCGCCATGGCCCCCGCCAGATACGCGTGGGCGAGGAGAACGTGCCCCTTGTAGAGCTCGATCAGCTCGATGTGGTGGCCCGGCTCGTTCGGGTGGGCCAGCAGCTTGCCCACGTGGACGGTGACCTCGACGGGCTCGCCCGCCTTGATGCGGTCCGGGGCCTCGATGACCGGCACGTGCTTCTTCTCCAGGTCCGTGGGGTCCTCCGGGTCGGCGGGAGTGTTTACGCGGGTCAGAACTTCGGGAAGCTCGGCCATGGGACAGCTCCTTTCGATCGTTCGTTCCGGTTGGACGTCTCGCGTGCGACGGCACGCCCCGGCCTCCGTGGCCGGGTTCGGAGTTTCATTATAGGGGCGATCGCGCGCGCCCCCGGCCGAGGAATCCGGCCGTTTTTCCTCGCTTTTTTCGCCGCACCGACGGGGTGCCACGCTTCTACGCTTTGCGCGGGGTGCCATGCTTCTCGCTTTGTGGAGAAGCATGCCGACCGTCCGACGCGCGCCGTGCGGGGCTTTCCTGGCGCGCACGAGGACCGCGGGAGAAGACCGTCGGGTCTGTTGACCCGACCTACGCACTTTGTGGAGAAGCATGCCGACCGTCCGACGCGCGCCCGGTGCCACGGCTAGGCTCGTCGGAGCGAAGCGGAGATCCTCGGCGAAGGCGGGACGTGGCCGTGCGGGGCTTTCCTGGCGCGCACGAGGACCGCGGGAGAAGACCGTCGGGTCTGTTGACCCGACCTACGCACTTTGTGGAGAAGCATGCCGACCGTCCGACGCGCGCCGTGCGGGGCTTTCCTGGC
>CAZGEE010000041.1:4875-9248 GCA_964525035.1 uncultured Anaerolineales bacterium | reverse complement strand
GCGCGGCACGTGCTGCCGGCCGATCTCGCGTCCGTTGAGGTAGACAATCACTCCGCCCTGGTAGCTCACCGCCAAAGCCAGGCCCCGCACCTTCGCCGGATCGGTCACGCGAAACCTGCCCCGAAGGCACAACCGCGCGAGGTACGGCGTCAGGGCGGCCGCCCCGACGGGTTTGCGGACCCACACCGCGTCGTCAAACTCCGGCTCCTGCCATCCCTCCGGCGCGGGCGCGGTTCTCCTGTTCAGCCAGGGCTGTGGGCGCTCGTAGAGGACGATTCCCTTCGGCGTGCGAACGGCCGGGGGTCTTAGGGCCTGGTGGAATCGCCAGAATCCCTTGCTGTGCAGCACGGTGACCTGTTCGCCCGGCTCCGCGCGCAGGCGACCTCCGAGAACCGCCACCAGCGCCAGGGCAAGCGAGGCCATGAGTCGTCCACGCGTATGCCACGTCCCGGAAGTCTGCACCAACAACAGTCCCTCCTCAAGGCTGCCCAGGCGCGACCTCACGTGATCGAGCCGGGGGCCGCCTCATGCGCCCCCATCCGGGGAGCTACTCCCCGCCGACGAGCTTCAAGGCGTTCCAATGGAGGGGGATCCTCCAGACTCCGCGCTTCCCTTCCGTGAAGGCGAACTGCTCGATCATCTCTCCACCGTCCCGCAAGGCGTAGTGGAAGCCGAGCTTGCTCCCCGGTGCCATGCGGGCCGGCGCGATGACGTCCGCAGGGACGAACACCTCCAGGGTATAGCCCCCCGGAGTCTTCGCCCAAGCGGCCGAAATCCGTTCGGGTTCCTCCTTGCAACGGCCGTAGGAAATCTCCACACCGGCCCTGCCCGAGGGCTGTTTCGGCAATGGGTACACGTCCACCTTCAGCGCACTCGGGTTTTTCCGGGCGTCCGGGCTGCGCGCGTAGTCGCCTTCGAAGAACAGCTCCAGACTGTCGGCGGTCCATGCGCTGCCCGGCTCGACCTCGATCTCGTCATCCTCGACGTCGAAGGCAGCGTACAATCCCCGGGCGGTCCACCCCATGCGGGCCCGTCGGCTCGCTGCCCCTCGAGACGGCAGCATCAAGGGCGGCGCCGCGTCCCACTCCTCCAGCCGCCCGTCCACCGTCACTCCGTCGGGGGCCGGCGGAACCGCCGCAGCCGGGGGCTCGGGTGTGAAGAGGCGCACGCTCTCACTGCTCAGGCTCGCTCGGACACTGCCGCGATCGTACGTCTTCCCCTCGTAGATGAGCGAAAAGCCGAAGCGTAGCTCCGGCTTCACGCCGGCCGGGCCAGCCCGGACGTTTTGGGGAGCCTGCGCCGTGACACGGAACGGCGCACTGTCGGCGAGGAATCGCTTCTGCCGAATGGTCCAGGGCGATCCATCGGCCGATCCGATGCGAACGACGCCGCCCGGCGGGAGATCATCCACGGGAATGATGTCCACCCGGACCTCTTCGCCGGGCCGGGGCACGCTCTTGAAGTCGGCCCTCAGACGCGCGGACGCAACGAAGCCCAGCTTTGCCGCCCGCGAGGTGGCCAGGGCGCGGGCCATGACCTTGTCCTGATACGTGCCGTCCGTCTTGCGCAGCGTCAACCGGTCCAGTTCCTCCCCGTCGGGTGCCCGGGTAACCATTTCCAGTCGCGGGCCCTGCACCGTAAACTCGCAATGGTGCAACCGGGAATAGGCCGCCGACAGGATCGGGCTCGGCCTGACCGCGTAGGTGGGGGCACCGCCCCCTCCGCTGACGACGTGAATAATCGGTTTGCCGCCCTCCGGGCCGATCGGCCGGAACCGTTCGTAGATGTGGCTGTGTGCGTTGACCACCACGTCGACCCCGTGGGCCTCCAGGATGGGAAGCACGTCGTCGCGACCCCACCGGCTCGCGTGCCCCCCGATGTTGAAGGTCGGCTCGTGGTACGCGGCCACGATCCAGTCCGCTCGCGTCTGCGCGAGGTCGGCTTCGAGCCAGTCGAGCATCTCGCGCGAAACGACCGCCTCCTCGCCTTCGCCGTCGTACTGGTAGCAGTCGAGCACCACCACGTGCACATTGCCGTAGTCGAAACTGTAATAGAGCTCGTTGTGCGGAAGATCGAACAGCTCGCGGTAAAGCACGGCGTCCATTTCATGATTACCCCGAACCGGCCAGAACGCCGTCTGCCGAAGCAGCGGTTCGGCCGGGCCAAAGAAGTCGCGCTGCCAGTGGCTCCACAGGGTTCCGTTCTCAACCAGGTCCCCCGTGTTGATGAAGAAGGCGAATGGCAGGTCTCCCCGCATGCTCTCAATGACCCTGCGATGGCGCTTCGGATAGGTCCGCGTATCGCCGTAGACCACGAATCGCACCGGCCCGGCGGACCCCTGCGGTGGCGCCGTTCGGAATCGGCCCTCGGCGCGATCGGCTCCGCAATGGACCGTGTACCGGTAATCCGTCCCGGCCTCGAGACCGGAGACCGTCGCGGTGTGGAGAAGTTCCGGGCGACCAGTGATGGCCCGGACGGACACGCCGATATCGGTCTGCGCCTTCTCCCTGCTTTCGCGCAGAAACCCGAGGCCCGATTCGGCGCCCGGCCGACCTACCCACAGGATCGTTGCCCTCTCCTCACTGACACGGTTGACGTAGGGCCCCAAGACCAGGTCGGGGGCGCCTTCCGTCTCGGCGCTCCGGGGACCGCACCCCGTTGCCGACAAGGCCAGCCATACCGCCACGGTAATCATTCCGCAACTGGACGTCATACGTCGGAGCATAAGCGTTTCTCCTCAAGAGCGGCCCAGGCCTGGCCACAGCATCCACTCGGTCAATAACACGCCGCGCGGGAAAGTTCAGCAAATGCGCAGGGCGGGCCGCAGGATAAACGACAGCGGGAACACCACGATCAGGTAGCCGACAATCCACGGTTGAAGCATGATCGCGCTGATGCCCGGCACGAAACCGAGGAACTTGTACTCCTCGAGCGCCACTTCCACCACCTCGGGGCCTTCTCCGTCGTACGCCTTCAGCGGCGGGGCGTAGTGCCGGCCGTCGACCAGCAATTCCTTGCAGAACGTTCCTCCCTCGTACCGGACCTCCAACCGGTACGGTTCGTCGCGCCGCTCGCACCGGAGCGTCCACTCCGCGATGCCATTGGTCACCTTCCCTTCTGCGGTGACGTCCGCCCGGATTCTCCGAATCCATCCGTTCTCCGCCATCACCCCGTCCTGCGGCACGATGTGCACCAGTTTGTCGATCTCCGCCACGGGAAAATAGGCCCGGACCGGCACCGGTTCGCCCGGCTCGGGCGGCACGTACGCCACCCGGGCCCAGCACCAGGCCCCGATCAGCGCGATCGGAACGATGGCCACCAGGAGCGGCTTTCCCTCCGCCTTGAGGCTCCACATCCCGATCTGCCCCAGGGTCTGCCGATATCGCTGCACGGCGTCCTTGTCGCCTTGGGCTTTTGCCTCCCTCAGCAGCGACTTCAAGCGGGCCTTGTCGCGCTTGCACCGCTTCAGGTATTCCTGGTCCGTGGTGAACAGACGAACCACGGTGAAGATCCCGGCGGTGAGCAATCCCACGATCACCAACGCCAGGTCCCGCGGCAGGTTCAGAAGCCAGCCGAGCACGGGGTCCGTAACGGTAAGACAAAACGAGTTCAGCGCTTCAAGCATGCGTCTAGTCCTCGATCATCGTAACCTGTCCGCGGTCTCCGTCGATCCGCACCATGGCCCCGTCCTCGATGATGGACGTGGCGTGCGGGCAAGCCACCGCCGGGATGCTGAAGTCGCGGGCGGTGATGGCACCGTGCGACAGCACCCCGCCGCGCTCCACTACGAGCCCCTTGATCGTGGTGAACAGCGCCGTCCAACTCGGGTCGGTCGAGGGGCACACCAGAATGCAATCGTTCCCGAGGTCGCCCGCCTCGGACGGATCGTGCACGATGTGCACCGTTCCGGTCACCACGCCGGCCGAGAGCGACACGCCGCTGAGCTCCCGGGCCGATTCGAACTGCTGGGGCAGCCCCAGCCGGTCCAGGTCCGCGGAATCGATGACGTCCGGCATGTCGAGCCGCTGCGCCGACTGCCAGCGAACCTTGCGCTGCCGGATGACCTCGGCGAGCTGCTCCCGCTCGCTCTCCAGGCGTCCCAACTCGTCAAGCTCAAGGAAGAAGGTCCCGCCGTTCAGGCCCCACCGACGGTCCAACTCCAGGATGGCCAGCCGGATCAGTTCGTAGCCCATCAGCAGGTAATGTTTGCCGATTTCCCGGTAGGGAAGCAAGCGCTGCGCTTCCCGGGCCAGGTCCGTGATCTCCTCCAGGAGGAAACTTCCGCCGCACTCGGCCAGGATGTCGGGCAACCGTTCCATGGCCTCGATGCGTCGCCCCTCGTTGCGTTCGTGGAGCCGGGCGGGCGAGTGTTC
>CAZGEE010000041.1:0-4865 GCA_964525035.1 uncultured Anaerolineales bacterium | reverse complement strand
GGCGGGCAGTCGATGAGCACGTATTCGAAGCGGTCGCCGGTCTGCTGGACGGCGGTCACCTGTTCCAGGTAGCCCGGATCCTCGCGCCACCGCGGCTTGGAGAGCTCCATCTCGCCCACGGCCCGGTGACCGTACTGCCGCAGGAACTCCTCCAGCGTTTCCTCCCCCCGGGCGACGCGGAACAGCATCGCGTTCTGCTCGACGGTCGAGTCGCCCTCGAGGCCGGAGGTCAGCACCTGACAGAGCCGCGCCCCTTCCTCGCACCCCAGCAGCCGGCACAGGGCGGTCTCGAGCTCGGCCCGGGCGCAGCCGCCGAAGAATCCCGGCATGAGCGATTCCTTGCCGAAGTCGTCCAGGACGCGCCGCACGCGCTGCCCCAACAGTTCGATCACCTCCGGGGTCGAAAGCCTCGCCAGGTCTCGATCCCGTTCCTTTCGGACGTATTCCAGGTAGGGCGGAAGGACCTCGTTCTCGAATCGCTCGGCCGCGCCGCCGCGGAGCCGCTTCATGACTCGCGAGGAACGGAGCATGGCCCAGAGGGTCCCCGGAAGGCGGAGCAGAAACCTTCCGTCGGCCCGGGCCGCGTCAAAGTTCATCGGTGCGGCCTCGAGCAACCGCGGATTCTCCAGCACCTCCTCGTGGTCGTACGAGAACGGCATGCCTTCCCAGAAGACCTCGGCGCACCGGTCCGTGTCGGCATAGACCCGCCCGCAGATCAGTTCCAGGAAGCCTTTCTCGCGGACCCGCCGGCTGGGACGGTAGCCGAAATCGCGATACATAAGCCCGTACCCCCCGGCCCCGCTCATGAACCGCCGAATGATGTCCCACGTCAACGGGGTCGGCGCCTCGAGCGTTTCCGCGAGGTTGTGGACCACCCAGACCTTGCCCTTCCCGTTCCCGCGGACCGCGAGGTCCTTCAGCCGGGCGATTTCTTCGCGCCGGCCTTCTTCGACGTCCCGCGCGACTTCCAGCCCGCGCACGGCCCGCGCCTGCAGCAGGCCGAATCGGCCGTTCTCCAGGCCCCATTCGACGTCGACGGGATACCCGAAGTAGTCCTCGATATGCAGCGCGATGCGGGCCAGCTCCTGGACCTGCGCGTCGGTCAGCGACGGCGCGTCCGGGTCGAACCGCCGGGTCCCCGCGTCGGTGAAGCCCGACATGACCTCGGCCTTGTGGCCCACTTCCCGCTCGCTGATTCGGAGCGACGGGCGCTCCAGCACGAAACGGTCCGGCGCGACGTTGCCCGAGACGATGGATTCGCCCAGGCCGTACCCGCTTTCGATCACGATCTGCTCGATCGCCGGGTTCGACGGGTTGGCCGTGAAGGCGATCCCCGAGACCTCGGAGTTGAACATCGACTGGACGTTCACCGCCGTGCCGTCCAATCCCCCTAAACCATGCGACTTGCGGTAGATGCGGGCCCGCTCGTTGTTCCACGAGTCGAACACGGCGTTGATGCACTCCCGCAGGGCGTCCCACGGGGTTGGCGGAAAGCTCCGCCCGGTGGCGTCCTCGTAGACCTGCATGTATGCCCGGCAGATGGCCCGTTCGGGCAAGCCGTTGTCGCCCACGGCCTGGGCCGCCCGGGCAAACTTCTCCAGCGGGATGTCCGCCACGGTGTGGGCGAACTGCTTCGCGAACTGGCCGTACACATCCCAGAAGTGCTGCTTGTCCGCCACCTGCTCTTCCAGCCCGGGGTGCAGGCCGCAGTTAAGAATGGTGTCCATCATGCCGGGCATCGACATGGCCGCCCCGGAACGAACGGAAACCAGCAGCGGGCGGGCTCCCTGGCCGAACCGCTTGCCGGTCACCTTCTCCAGGCGGGCGATTCCCGCGCGGACCTGCTCTTCGAGCCCCTCGGACCACCGGCCGTCGTGACCATGGTAATAGGCGCAGCAGGCTACCGAGAGCGTGAAGCCCGGAGGCACGGGCAACCCGGCGCGGCTCATCGCCACCAGGCTGGCCCCTTTGCCACCCAGGATGTCCTTCCGTTCGGGGTCCCCTTCGCAGGCGTTCTCTCCGAAAAAGAAGAGCCGCTGCGACTGCTCGGTCACCTCTGCTTCGGCTTCATGCATACCAGTCCCCTCGTGTCCGTCCCGAACAGGACGTGCGAGTCAACCATAATCAGCGGGCTGCTCGGCAGCCCCGGCCACGAAGGCCGAATCCGCGCCCAGAGACGGTCCTCCGCGGTCTGGAAATCGTACCGGTGCAAGGCCCCCTCGGCCAGGTACAGCAACCCGTCCTCCGTAACCAGCGGCGGCGGTTTGCCCACGGCCCCCTCGAGGCGCTTCGCCACCCGGCCCGTCGCCGCATCCACGATGAGAAGCTCTCCGCCCTCGTCCCGGCAGACCACGCGGGTCTCGTTGCCAGCCAGCGTTCCCGGCACGGGACGACAGTCCACCGTGTGCTCGACCTGCCCGTCGACCATGCCGTAGCCCCGGAGGCCGTCCGCCTGGTCGAGCCAGACCGCCCGCCCCGCGGGGACGGGCCCGCTTCGCGGCGCCGATCCCAGCCGGGTGTTCCAAAGGACCTTGCCGGTCGCAGCGTCCATCGCAAGAAGCGACGGCGGGCTTTTCGCCGCCACGAAGAGAAGGTCTCCCAGCAGGGTCGGAGCTCCGACGCACGATCCCGCGTCCGCTGACCAGATCACCTCCGCTTCCTCGGACGAGTCGGCGTCCAGGCATGTCAGTCCGCGCGTGCGGTCGGCGACGAAGACCCGCTCACGCGTGATCGTGAATTCCCCGGCCGCGCCCGTCTCGACAGGGCGTTTCCAGAGCACCCGGCCCGTCTCGGCGTCCACGCACCGCAACGCCCGGTCGGCGTCGCCCGGCCGCCCGTCCACGAAGAAGACCCGGCCGCGCGTGGCCGCGGGAGACAGGTGCACGGGATTGGTTGACTCCACGTACCATGCGGGCGTAGGCTGTTCGGCAAGGCTTTCCCCTACGTTGAACCGGGCCAGGCCGAACGCGGCGGCGGGCTCCTGGTTGTATCCGACGTAGACCGCCCGGTCGACGCACGCGACGGGCGCATCGATGCTAGGCGGCTTTCCGGCCTCCTTCGCGGGCTCCAGGGGGTCGGCGAACCGCCATGCATAGGCCCCCCGCTGCGGAAGCAGGCTGCCGTCCACGTTGCCGGTCCGGCCCGCTCCGCCCCGGGCTCCCGGCCAGAGCGGCTCACGCTCGGGCCGACCGGGCTGCCCCACGCACATGAGTCCGTTGTTGGTCGTCCCGACGTACACGTGGCCGCGGGCCACCGCGGGAGAGCTCATCGACGGGCTGTTCAGCGAAACGTTCCAGACGAGCTGCAGGCTTCGCTTGTCGAGGCCGTACAGGTCGCCCGATTCGGTCATGACGTAGACGTGGCGTTCGGCGACGGCCGGGGCGGTCACGATCGGGGCGTGGGCGTTCCACCTGCCGATCCGGCGCCCGTCGGTTCCGACGCAATAAAGGTGCCCGTCCCGCGAGCCGAAGTAGACGCGGTCGCCATCGACCGCGGCGGCTCCGAGCACGGTGCGCCCCACCTGGGCCCGCCAGTTCACGGCGCCGGTATTCGGGTCGAGGCACCACAGGGCGCCGACGGGCCGGATGTCGCCTACCGCCTCCTCGATTTCCTTCTGGCTCCGGCCCTCCTTCGCCATTGCGTCGCGGCGGTTTCGGGCCACGGCCTCGGCCGTGTTGACGAAGTCCCCATGGCCCATGCCGACATAGAGCTTGCCGTCGGCGAGCGAAGGGCTGCCGAATGCCGGGTACGGCGTCTCGACGCGCCACAGCTCGGCTCCCGTTTCGGCGTCGACGCAGCAGACGGCCTGGCCGCCGAGACCCAGGCCGAAATAGACCTTCCCGTCGTGAATGATCGGCGAGGTTTCACAGTCCGGGTAGTTCTCGCCCGGCAGGTGCCAGAGCACCCGGGCCTCGCCCTCGGCGTCGGGCTCCAGGGCAAAGCAGTAAACCCCGTCGCCCCCGGCCCCGATGACCGCCTTACCCTCGGCCACGGCCGGGGAAGATTCCACGTGACTGCCGGTGCGGTAGGACCACAGCTTGACACCCTCGCGCTGCTCTTCGCTCTGCTCGAGGTCCAGGCAGAAGACGCGCGCGTCCTCGGTAAGGTGCAGCCCTTCGCCTACCACGAGGTACTTGCCGGACACGGCGGGAGAGGAGAACGTCGCGCGGTACCCGTCGGAGGCGAACTCCCAGACCAGCCGGCCGGTGTCGGCCTCGATGCCGTAGATGGCCCCGTCTTTCTTGAACAGCTCCCACCGGGCCGACGTCGCAAAGACGCGGTTCCCCACGACCGAGGGCGAGGAATAGAAGGTTTTGATCCCGTCGCGGGAGAAGGACCAGACGACGTTGCCGTGCGCGGGGTCCTCGGCCCCCGGCGCGTAGCCTCGTCGGCTCGTTCCGCCGCGCCACATCGGCCATCCCGCCTTGCTCCCGAGCTCGGCCGCCGAGATGTTCTCCATGCCGGAGAAGACCGTTCCCGACAGGTGGATCACGCCCCACCCGGCCGCGGCGATGGCCAGCACGATGAGCTTCTGCGACCACAGGAGCTGCGCAAGCCGCTTCAGCGCCGACGGCTTGAACATGGCCACGACGAGGCCGCCCAGCGCCACCAGGATGCCCGGCAGGACGGCCATCAGGGCCTGCAACGGTCCCACCAGCACGGGGACCACGGCCAGCGAGCCGCCGGGATTCGTCGATGAGAGCAGGCTGTGCATCAGCGTTCCCCTGGAGAGAAGGCCGTCGCTATTCTTCTTCCCTGTCGAGCTGGAAGAGGACCGGGCCGTGTTCCACAATCACCTCTTTCTCGCGGACCGGACCGCCGGGCAGTTGCCACCGGAGCCGGATCGGGCCGGGCTCCCGGGCGCC
>CAZGEE010000040.1:8324-9268 GCA_964525035.1 uncultured Anaerolineales bacterium | reverse complement strand
ATTCTAGCCGACCGCATCCTGGTAACCGACATCGCCGGCTCTGACGGCCCCACGCTGCGATGTCTGGACGCCGCGACGGGGGAAAGCGTCTGGTTGCAGAATGACCTGGCCGGTCCGTGGCGGATGGGCGCCGATGCGGAGACCCTGTTTGTCGCCGGCGGCTTGTCGCTGGCGGGCTACGACGTCGGTACCGGCGAGCGAACCTTTTCGTTCGAGCTGCCGAGCGCGGTCACGGGGCGCGGCTTCGTAACCGGCCGGGCCGTCTATGTGCCTACCGAGACGGGAATCGTTCGCGTCCGCCGCGGCAAAGCCGAGGGCGACCTCGTCTATGACTACGGCGACGGGGTCGGAGCTGCTCGCGCCGTGGTGCCCTTCGAGAACGGGATGCTGAGTAATCACGGGGACCGGCTGTGCATGTTCGGCCGGGTCTCCACGTACATCGCGCACCTGGAACAAGGACGGTCCGAGCACCCCGGTGACCCGTACTGGAGCCGACGGCTCGCCCAGGTGCACCGCCAAAACGGCGACTTCGCCGAGGCTGAAAAACACCTCCAGGAGGCTGTCGACCGGGCAGCCCGCCTGTCCAGCCCAGCCCGCTCGCGCGAGGAGCAGTTGCGGGCCTATGAACAGTTGGCCCGCCTGTACCAGGCATGGGGACGGGACCTTGCGGACCGGCAGGAAGACGGCAAGGCGGCGAAGAAGTTCGAAAAGGCGCTGCGCTACGCGACCGATCCGGCCATACGGCTAACGATCTCGATGGAGATTGCTCGGCATCACGAGGCGGCCGGGGAGCGCAAGGAGGCACTGGAAGCGTACCGCCGTGTGACTCAGCACGACGTGGCCCGGAGACTGGTCGTCGCCGCGGAGACGCCGGGACTGGAACGCACCCTGGCCGGTCAAGCGCAGCTCGCCCTGCGTCGTTTGGATGCCGCGCCTTTGCGCCC
>CAZGEE010000040.1:0-8314 GCA_964525035.1 uncultured Anaerolineales bacterium | reverse complement strand
GTGGCAATCGCCGGAGCAGTTGCAGGTCACGCAGTTGGCACGGTTTTCGTGGAACGCTCCGAGTTACGCGGTTCATGATCCAGAGGAGCCCTTCGCGCCCGTGGTCTGGGCACGCGCCGACGGGCTGGTCGCATTCGGCCCCGCCGGGCAGATCCGATGGCGGTACACCCGGCCGACGGAACCCGGGGACCGGGTGCCTCGCGTGATGGTGAACGGCGGGATTGCCTTCGAGAAGCAGGCTTCGGTTCTCACGGCGTACCAGCTTGGGGACGGGGAGGTGGCTTGGCAGTGGCGCCCCGAGGCGGGCCATACCCTGGACGGGCATGCCACTCTGGCCGGGGACGGAGGAGGCCATGTCATCCGCAGGGTCCGCCTTGCGGGGAACGTGGTGCGACTGGTCAGGGAGCTTCGCGATCCGAGCGACCCGCGGTACGAGGATTTCCGGGCAGCGGGCGAGATGATCGTAGTCGCGAGTTCAATCGAGGCCTGGCCGGAGTTGACGCTGCACGGCCTCGACCGATCAACCGGCAAAGAACAATGGCGAGTTGACCTGCCTCAACGCTACCGGTTGAGCGGCATTGCCGGAGATGCCGAGCGGACGGCCGTCCTGGCTTGCACTCGGACGGGCGATCTGCTTGTGGTCTGCGTGGATCACAAAACGGGGGAACGTTTGTGGCAGTACAAGCAACGGACCTTGCGCAATACGACGCCGGGCTCGCTGATGAGGGACGGCTTGTTTGTGTTGACGGACGCGGCCCGGCAGGCGGTGGTGATCGACGCCGGCACGGGGACCGTTCTGTGGGGGCCCGATGGCCGGCCCGGTGTGTCTCCTGACGTTACGCCCATGGGGGTAACCGAGAAAGGTATCATCCTGGGTGGGAGCACCGGCTTTGCCGCGTTCGGCAGGTCGTCGGGTGAAAGGCTGTGGGAACTCGGGTTGGTTCGGGAGACCCCGGGGCGCTCGCTCCTCTCACCCGACAGCGGGGCACTGGCCGAGGGGGTGTTCGTGGCCGCCCGGGAGGATGCGATTGTGGCCGTGGACGCCGACACGGGCGATTTCCTCTGGCGCCACCGATTCGAGCCCCCGAGTCCCGGCGGATACGGCGTGCTCGTATGTGAAAACCGGGTGGTGGCCTACCCGCAAAACGCCCTCGAGGCGCGATTGGTTTTTCTGGACCTCCGGAGCGGAAAACTGAAGGGCGCGCTGCCCCTGGGCTCCTCCTCCGGCGGCGTCAAGGTGAGCCCTATCCTCGACGGTCTTTTGGTCGTCAACGGCGAGGAAATCCTCACTGTCACACCTGCGGAAGCGGGCCGATCGGGCGAGGCCGAGCGGTCTGCGGTCCTCTCGGGCCGTGCGGGTTTTTTTGAATTGTGACGATTCGCGAGGTGGCGTCCGGGTTTTAACATCCGGTGCCGGCGCGGGTGCAGGCCCGCCCGGCATGATCGTTCCGGCCCAGTACGTGAAGGCCCCTTGTACCGTGTGATGTGAAAGGAAAGGCCCATGAGCCAGGATGACGCGACGGAGTCGGCGGCCGCCCGGAAAAAGGACCTCGGACGGACCGATGTCGACGCAGTGAAGCAGTTGAACGAGGGATACCGGACCATCTGTAACCAGATGGGCAAGGTCATCGTGGGGCAGCAGCGGGTGCTGGAGGAGCTGCTGATCACGATTTTCTGCCGGGGCCATTGCCTGATGGTGGGCGTCCCCGGGCTGGCGAAGACGCTGATGGTCTCGACGCTGGCCCAGTGCCTCGACCTGACGTTTCACCGGATCCAGTTTACGCCGGACCTGATGCCGACGGACATTACCGGTACCGAGGTGATCCAGGAGAACAAGAGCACGGGCGAACGCGAGCTCCGCTTCATCAAGGGGCCCATTTTCGCCCACGTCATCCTCGCCGACGAAATCAACCGAACCCCGCCCAAAACCCAGGCGGCTCTGCTGGAGGCCATGCAGGAACGCCAGGTGACCACCGCCGGTGTCCGGCGGCCTCTGGAAGAACCGTTCTTCGTCCTCGCGACGCAGAATCCCATCGAGCAGGAGGGAACCTACCCGCTGCCCGAGGCGCAGCTCGATCGGTTCATGTTCAACATCCTGGTCGATTACCCCGAGGAGGACGAGGAATACGAGATCGTTCGAACGACGACCACGCGTGAAGCCCCCGCGGTCGACCCGATCATGCAACGGGAGGAGATCCTCAAGCTGCAGGAGATCGTGCGGCGCGTGCCGGTCGCCGAGCACGTGGTCCGCTACGCCACGACGCTGGCCCGGCTCACACGGCAGGGAAAAACCGAGGTGCCCGCGTTCGTCTCCGACTACGTGGCGTGGGGAGCGGGCCCCCGGGCCTCCCAGTTCATGGTGCTCGCCGGGAAGGCCAGGGCGGTGCTTCACGGCCGTTATCACGTGTCCACCGAAGACATCCGCGAGGTGGCGGCACCGGTCATGCGACACCGTGTACTTACCAACTTCAACGCCGAGGCTGAGGGGGTTCGCAGCGACGACATTGTCCGGCAGTTGATCGAGGTGGTTCCCACGGGCGAAAGCGAGGCTTTCCATGGCGGAAACGTACCGGAAGTATTTGGACCCCGGAACGCTGGCGAAGATTAGGGGGCTGGAGGTCAAGGCCCGCCTGATCGTCGAGGGGTTTCTCGTCGGACGCCATCGCAGCCCCTATCAGGGCTTCAGCGTCGAATTCGCCCAGCACCGGGAGTACACCTGGGGCGATGACCTGCGGCACCTCGACTGGAAAGTTCACGGCCGGACCGACAAGTACTACCTCAAGCAGTACGAGGAGGAAACCAACCTCGTGCTGTACCTGGTGCTCGACACCAGCGAGTCGATGACGTACCGTAGCGGCGAGGTCAGCAAACTCGATTACGCCTCCTACATCGCCGCGAGCCTGGCGCACCTGACTCTCACGCAGCGGGACGCGGGGGCCCTGGCCCTGTTCGACCACGAACCGTACCAGGTCCTGAGGCCGAACACGAACCCGGCCCATCTCCGCAACGTGTGCCGGCTGCTGGAAACCGCCCGCACGGAGGGCAAGACGCAAATGGGCCAGACGCTTCACGAACTGGCGGACCGATTTCCGCGTCGCGGCATCACCCTGCTGCTGAGCGATTGTTTTGACCGGGTGGACGAGATTCTTTCCGGGCTTAAGCACCTGCGCTACAAGGGTCACGACCTGATCGTGATGAACGTCCTCGACCCGAGCGAAGTCGAGTTCCCGTTCTCCGATCCGACAATGTTCGAAGGGTTGGAGGCATACCCGGAACTGCTCGTGGAACCTCGGTCGCTGCGCCGGCGCTACCTGGAGGAGATGGAACGCTTTCAGAACGGCCTGAAGAGGGGATGCCGAGACCTGACGGCGGACTGCGTGCTGATGAATACGGGCCAGCCGCTCGACGTGGCCCTCTCGGCCTACCTGGCCACGCGGGCTGTGCGAACGCGTTAGCTTTCACGGAAGGGCATCGGGCGGTGCGAGACTGCATCCGGGCCCGTGCAGCGACGCGAACCGGCGGAGCGAGTTGTGACTGTCGCACTGAGCTTTCTCAATCCCGCACTCCTGTACGCCGGTACTGCGCTGGCGTCGGTGCCGATCATCATTCACCTGCTCAACCGCCTGCGCTTTCGCCGGGTGGTGTGGGCGGCTATGGAATTCCTGATCGCCGCGCACCGCAAGAACGCACGCCGCATTCGCATCGAGCATATCATCCTCCTGATCATCCGCACGCTGATCATTCTGCTGCTCGCGGCGGCGGTCGCCCGCCCGGTGGTGACAGGCCTCCTGGCCGGCCTCGGGACGAGCGCCGCTCACCACGTGCTGGTGATCGACGATTCCTACAGCATGGGAGCCCGCTACGGCGTCAGCAACGATACCCTGATGAAGGAGGCGCGGAATACGGCACTGTCGCTGGTCGAGGATTTCCAGGAAGGCGACGGCGTATCCCTGGTTCTGGCGGGGTCATCACCCCACGTTCGCATCGGGGCGCCGAGTTTCAATCATGAGCAGGTGGCCGAACAGGTGGAGAAGCTCCGCGCAAGCGACGCGGCCACGGATATGCCAGGCGCTTTCCATGCCGTGAAGAAAATCCTCGCCGAGAGCGATCAGGAACAGAAGTTTGTTTACGTCCTGACCGACAACACCGCCCGGGCGTGGCAGGCCGACGGAAAGGACCTCCAGTCGCTGGTCAAGACCGTGGGCGAGCAAGCCGGCGTCGTGGTGGTTGACCTGGGCCGGACTTCCCGGCCGAACCTCGCGATCCGCACGCTTGAACCGGAAACCCCCGCAGTGACTACAGGGGTCCGAGCGCGGATGCGCATTGCGGTGGAGAATCTGGGCAGCAAGCCGGTCGAGAACGTCGTGGTCCGGTTGACTGTCGACCGCCAGGGCATTTCGCCGGTGACGATCGGCCGGATCGCCGCGGGCGAGACGGAAATCCGCACGTTCGGTCATCCGTTTCGACAGGCTGGCGGCCATGTGGTGGTTGCGGAGCTCAAGGATCGCCCCGAGGACGCCGTGGCGGCCGACAGTCGGCGCTTCCTGGCTCTCGACGTGAAGCGGGGCCTTCGGCTCCTGGCCGTCGACGGGGAGCCGGGAAGTGGCGGATCGCTGCCGGAAACATTCTTTCTTCGCCTCGCCATGGACCCGCGGCTGGAAGCAACCGAACGGCGCGAAACGGTGTTCCTCGTGGACACGATTCGCGACACGGAGCTCGGGGAAGCCCAACTGGCAGACGCAGACCTTGTGGTCCTTGCCAATGTCGCCTTGCTCGGCGACGCGCAGGTGGCCGCGCTGGAGCGGTTCGTCCGGGGCGGGGGCTCCCTGATGGTCTTCCCGGGCGACCAGGTCCGGCCGGACGCCTATAACCGCACCCTGTACGCCGAGGGGGAAGGGCTCCTCCCGGCCGCGCTCGAAGAACCGGTCGGCGATGCGGAGAAGAAGTCTGCGGAGGACGCCGTGACGATCGACGCCCGGCACTTTAACCACCCGGCTCTGGCGGCGTTCAAAGAGGCCGGGGCCGGGGCAGGATTCAGCGCCGTCCAGGTGTTCCGCTATTTCCGGCTCCAACGACCGGAAACCATGTCCGCGCCGGACGAGGTTCTGCGGTTCAGCGACGGCCGCCCGGCCTTGCTCGAGAAATCCTACGGTCGAGGTCGCGTCATGCTCTGGGCCATCACGGCGGACGACGAATGGACGTACTTCCCGCGGTTGCCCGCCTATCCCGAACTGCTTCACGAACTGGTCGAATACATGGCTCCGAACGTCGCCTGGCGCTACAATTGCCTCGTCGGCTCGGAGACAACTATTCCCGTCGGACCGGAGGAGCGGGAGAGCCCGGTCCTCCTGACGGGCCCGGATCAGGAGACGGTCGAACTTACCCCCAGGCAGCTCGGGGATGACCCGAACCATTACGCCGTCGCGGTGGAGAGGCTCAACGAAAGCGGTATCTATACGCTGGAAAGTCCGGGACAGGGCCGGCGTCAACTGGCGGTGAACGTCGACCCCGAGGAGGCGGACCTTCGGCACCTGGATCGCGACGAGTTGCAGAAAGCCTTAGGAGGCGCCGAACTGGCCTACGCGGAGGGCCGGGACGGATTGGCGACGGCCTTGGCCCAACAGAATGCGGCCGGAGGCTGGGCGAGGAACCTATTGTCTATCGCCCTGGTTCTGCTCCTGGCGGAAACGGCCCTGGCTTGGTGGTTCAATCGGCAGTAGGTGATGCGAGAACGATGACGGGGATCATTGAATTTCTCCTGGGCATCGACCGGATCGATCTGAGCGACCCGGGCGAGATCGCTCTGCGCTTTTTATCGCCCTGGCCCACGTGGTTAGGCTTCCTGGTCCTGATCGGCGTCGTGGCCTACGTGTGGAGCATCTATCGCCGCGAAGGAGTCGGCACGCCTCCGGCAATCCGGCGACTGCTGGCTGTCCTGCGATGCCTGATTATCGTGCTGACGCTGCTGATGATCCTTCAGCCCGCCCTGGTGCTCCTGAGAGAAGAGGTCATTCGGTCGTCGGTGGCAGTCCTGGTGGACGGCTCATCCAGTATGGCCATCCGGGACGTTCCCGAGGACTCCGAGGAAAGGGAGGCCTTGATTGAGCTTGCCGCAGATGGCCCGGGCCCATCCGGTCGTCAGGCCGAGGTGCCGTCCCGCTGGACGCAGGCGTGTGCCGTGCTCGGGCAGAACGGCTGCTCACCTCTTCGCCGGTTGGCGGAGAAACAGCGCGTGTACCTTTACACCTTTGACGAAAAGCCGCGGCTCGCGGCTCGCTTCGACGACCCGGGCGCCGCGCCGGCGGCACTTGAGAAATTACGAGCGAGTGAGCCCGAGGGGCGGCGGACCGCGCCTGCGGAGTGTGTCCGGACGGTGTTGCGCGAGCTCTCGGCCCAGACCCTGACCGGGGTTGTCCTTCTCACCGACGGCCGCGCGACGGCGAATCGTTCCACGAAGACGTTGGCCGAGGCCGTGCGCGCTCGCGACGTGCCCCCGTCGATCTTCGGGATCGGTTTCGGCGCTACGGTGCCGCCGAATGACGCGTGGGTGGCGCGTGTCAGCGCGGAACGCCGCGCCTTCGCCGAAGAAGAGGTGCCCGTGCGCCTTCAGGTCGGACACACGGGTTACGACGGCCGCAAGGCACGGGTCAAGCTGTCCGTCAACGGTCACCCGGGCATGGGAGCCGAGAGGACGATCACCCTGGGCCCGCCGGACCGTGCGCAGGAGGTCGAACTGCGGTGGAAACCGGAGGCCGCGGGCACGTACCGGTTTACGGTCGGTGTCGAGCCGTTCGCGGGGGAATTCGACGAGGACAACAACATGGCTCTTCCCATGCGTGTTGAGGTCATCGACCGGAAGCTCAAGGTGCTCCTGATCGAGGACCTCCCGCGGTGGGAGTATCAGTACCTGAAAGACGTGCTGGTGCGAGACCCCACGGTCAAAATCAGCGTCTTGCTTCACAGCGCGGACCTGCTGTTTGCGCCGGAGGGCGACCTTCCCATTGAGGCCTTCCCCCCGAGCCGCGAAGGGCTGTTCGAATATGACGTGATCGTCCTCGGCGACGTGCACCGACGACGCTTCAGCCAGGAGCAGCTCGAGTGGATGGACGCCTTCGTCCGGGAGAAGGGCGGTGGGTTGGTGTTCGTTGCCGGTCCGGAGCTTTATAACCCGAACAGCTACGCGGGAACGCCGCTGGAGGACCTGCTGCCCGTGGTGCTCTCGGACGAGCAGATCACCGGAGGGGTGCACACGGCTTTCCGGCCGGAGGTAACCGCGGAGGGCGCGGTCTCGCCCATCCTGCGATTCGAGCGGGACCTTCGGGAGAACGCGGAAACGTGGCGACACCTGAAGGGTTTTTACTGGTACTATCGCGCCCGGCGGGCGAAACCCGGTGCGAGGGTCCTGCTGCGCCACCCGACGGCCGAGAACCCGCTGGCCCCGAGCGGGAAATATCCGATCATGGCGTTGCAGCGCGTCGGGGCGGGTCAGGTGTTTTTCTCCGCCTCGGACGAAACGTGGCGCTGGCGACACTACACGGGCCGTCGCTACTTCAACGCGTTCTGGATTCAGCTCGTCCGGCACCTGGCGCTGCCACAGGAGGCTGCGTCCGTGGAGGCCGACCGGCTTCGCTATACCGCGGGCGAAACCGCCGCCCTGCAGTTCCGCGTGGCGGATCGCGAAAGCATCCCCTCGGACATCCAACAGGTCAGGGCCAACGTCGAATGGACCTCGGCCGGCTCGGGGGAGATCCGTAAGGAAGAAATCATCCTCCAGCGGACCGACCCGGAGCTCCCGGTTTTCGAAGGGGAGTTTACGCCCCGGCGGAGCGGCCGATACCACCTCCGGGTGAAGATGCAGACCACCGGGGAGGAGGTCGAGGCCGAGTCGGACTTCCTCGTGACCGCGAGCCGGGAGGAATTTCGCGAACCGACGCGTGACCCGGCATTTCTGGAGCAGATTGTGGGCGTTGCGCCGGGTGGCGAAATCCTGTCGCCCAAGCGGGCAACGGCGCTGGCGGAGAAGATTCCGAGCCGTAACAGGATCGTAAGCAACGACCTCACGGACTCGATCTGGGATTCGCCGCTGGCGCTGGTCCTGTTCATCGGCATCATCGGGTCCGAGTGGATTCTTCGCAAGAAGTACCGGATGCTGTAGAATAGGGAATTTGCGGTAGGGGGGCGCCGCACTGGAGTAGCCGAACGGAGTCCGAGACGTGACCGAGGAGCAGAAACTCATTCGTCGGCTGCGTCGGATCCGCCGCCGGGTCCGCGCGCTGTTCGCGCTCAATGGCGTGGGCCGGTTGCTGATGACGCT
>CAZGEE010000039.1:0-9419 GCA_964525035.1 uncultured Anaerolineales bacterium | reverse complement strand
GATGAACCCAACGGGATTTTGAATCCCGCGCGTCTGCCGATTCCGCCACTCCGGCCCTGTGCAGAACGACGGATCAGGGTAGCCGCTCGGCCCCCGATTGTCAATGTTGTCGAGCCTTCCGCTGCGTAACTGCCGAGCCCCCTCGCGCCAGTTCACACGGAACGCGTTACGTTACCGTCGCTCCATCAGTGAGCGCGCTCGGGGGAACACGTGCGAACGGTCCTTGTGGCTATGCCGTCCGTGGTCGAGTCCTCTTCGGCGCCTCGGCCGGGAACGCGGTTGGCGGTTGCACGAGCTTTTTTTCCCGCTACTCCGCCCGTCGGCGGCCTGTTAATGTGTATGCCGCTGCGGCCCAGCGGGCGCAGCACGCAGGGACTGCAAGGCAGAGGGACCTTTTTCATCAGAAACGGAGGATCGGATGCGACTGGCCATTCTATTTGCCGCCGCGTGTGCCGCCGCGGGTGTAACGACGTTCGCCGGGGCCGGCGTGCCGTGGGAGAACGTCCTGGAGACGAAGATCAAGGGCCTCGAGAGCGCGGCCGCACGGGCGGTCGCCCAGCAGCATCGGGGCCATTTTCCGCCGCAGCCGATCGAGGCCGACTACACGGGCGCCGGCGGCGTCGGGGTCGAGCGGTCCGACGCGTGGGACGCCGACGGGGACGGCTCCTGCCTCGAGGTCACGCTGACCGACATCCCGCAGAATCGCAGCCAAGTCAGGATCGCTGACCGGCTCCGGGTCCGCTTCCCGAGGCCGATCAACGTGCTGGAGAAGGCCACGGGGTTCGCCTTCTGGGTCCGCACGCCGGAGGACCTGTCGCCCGACCTGCGGGTCGGCGTGCACTTCAAGGTCGAGGGCACCGAGGAGGATCCCATCATCTTCTCGGACACGCCGGTGGTCCAGCGCTTCGGCGACAACCCGCACCTGGTCTACTTCGACTGGGGCTACGTCTTCGACCACAGCGTGGGGGTGTTCAAGGTTCCGCCGCGCGAGTTCTTCACGAAGGTCACGGGCATCGACCTGACGTTCGTACAGAAGCGGATTCCGTACAAGGACCTCAAGCTCGAACCGGTGTCGGGTCATTTCTGGATCGACGGTCTCCGCCTGGTGGACTGGCTCGACGGGACGTATGACAACAGCCGCTGCCCGTCGGCGGAGGAGGTCAACGCGGCGTACCCGATCGTCTGCCAGGGCCGGACGCAGCAGGTGGCGCTGATCGCGGCCCGCTTCGGTGGGGAGGAAGGCATCGCCAGCGCCGTCCGGGCCATGGACATGATGGCGCGGATCCAGTCGTGGGACGGGTCCTGGCCCGAGATGCGGACCCGGATGCAGGGCGAGTTCACGCACGGGATGATCCTGGCCGACCTGGCGCGGGCCCTCGAATGGTTGCGGCAGGAGAAGCGACCTGAGCTGGACGAGGAGGTCACGGTGCGCCACTGGACCATGCGTCGGGGCGATCTCTACGAGCAGATGCTCTACCGCGCGGCGATGAGCCGGACGCCCGGGCCGTTCAGCGAATACAAGGACTCCTATTGCTCCGGCTACGACGCGCTGCGCGGCGGCTGCAACCGGCCGATGGCCTACGCGCTCGGCCAGTACGCGGCGGCCCGCGTCATGACCGACGCGGAGCGGAAGCGCGAGATCATGGCCGAGTACGACGCCAACACCGACGACCTGGTCGCGGCGCAGGGCGTGACGGCGGGCGGCTGGCCGATCTTCGGTGAGGGCAACCGGTACGACGGCAAGGGGTTGCACTGGGATTGCGGCTACACGACGGATCACGTCTGCATCATGGTCAACGCCTCGCGCGCGACCGACGACGACCGCTGGGGCAAGATGATGCGGAAGTTCGACACCGTGGTCCGCGCGATGATGCTGCCGAACGGCCGGCAGATCGACGGCGGCCTGAGCGAACGCGGCCACGCGAAACGGGGCGGCGTGAAGGAAGCGGACATCCTCTTCCAGGAGGCCGTCAGGCGCGACGCCCCCATGCTCGCCCAGTGGGGCGCGAACGCCTCCAGATACTGCTGGGAGAACTGGCCGCGCGGCCGCACGCTGTGGCCCAGCACGCGCAGCTTCCGCGGGTACGCCCTCGGAGCGTTCCTGACCTGGCAGGTCTACGACCTCCAGGAAGAGCCTCGGCCCAGGGACCTGGGCATCGTCTTCCCGAGGCAGTGGCCGGTCTGGACGGCCCGCTGGATGAACAAGGAGGGCGAGCAGGTCCGGCAGTCGAAGATCATCGCCAAGCCGGGCGGCCAGATGGTCAACACCTTCGAGTGGGCCGTCGGACAGTACCCGGTGCTGAGCGCCGTGCCCGTGGCCGTCTCGGCCGAGGGCGACGTGGCCGTGGAGCTTCACCCGCTGGCCTATGAGGGCGACGTGCAGGCCCTCGCGGCGGACGGGGTGCCCGTCGTCGCGACGGGCCCGGCCGACGGAGAGGTCGGCCAAGGCAAGCCCATGGAGGACGACCGGGCGACGATCCAAATCGGTGAGCCCACCCGGGTGGAGATCACGGCCCCAGGCAACGAGTTGAAGGTGACCTTTCGAGCCGTGCCGCGCGGCGAGGGGAGCGCCGCGCTGACCGTTCGGCTCCTTCGCGAGCCCGAACCGTACGAGCACCTCTACGCCCAGGCCGAGGCGGCCGACGTGAGTCTCGCGACCGCCGGCGTCAACCTGGTCGATCCGGCGACCGGTACCCGCGTGGTGCCCGTCGACTGCTACCCGAACAAGAGCTACGGCGTGGAGCGGGCCTGCGACGACAACCAGGGCACGGCGTGGGTCATCGGGCAGTTCAAGCCCGGCTCGGCCCTGCGGTTCGAGTTCGCGCGCGAGGTCCGGTTGGCGAAGCTCGTCGTCAGCCAGGGCGACTGGAAAGACACGTTCAACCTGGCCCGGGAAGTCACTGTGAAACTGTCGGACGGCACGGAGAAGCGGCTGAGCCTGGAGAAAAGTCCCGGACACAACGTCGAGCTTAACCTCGGCGGCGCCCGGAGCGAGAGCCTGGCCCTGCAGGTCGACGCCGTCTACGAGCGGCCCGAGAACAAGGGCAACGTCGGCGGGTGGATGGAGCTGAAGATTTTGACTGCCGGCGAGTGAGCCGCTTCGTACGCCCGGATTTCTCATCCCGGCGTCCACGCGAGGAGCGGATGACCTCCGCGGCGTCCTTGCACATGCGCGGCGCCGGCCGAATCGCGGTCCCCGAGGCTTGCACGGGCGGGCACAATCGACTATACAAAAATGTTACCCGCGCGCCGGCGGGATGAGCACCGGGCGCAGCGTCGCCGGGTTTTCGCGAAACGGCCGCGGCGCGACGGGACAGGAATAAGACATGAACGGGACAAACTACCATCAGCCGTTCGCGCTGCCGCCGAACCGCGTGTGGCGGTCCTACACGGGCGGTCTGCTGCTCGACCGGATCGAGGGTCGCGAGAGCCCGACCGACAGCCACTTCCCCGAGGACTGGGTGGGCTCGGCCACGCGCGCGATTAACCCCGGGCGCGAAGACGAGGGCATCGGCACCGCCCGCGGCGCCGACGGGCGCTCCATCCGCATGGACGCCCTCTACGGCGACGCGCCGGAAGCGGCGCTCGGGGACGAACACGTCGCGGCCTTCGGCGCGCAGCCCCAGTTGCTCGTCAAGCTGCTCGACTCGGCGGTCCGTCTCCAGATGCAGGCTCACCCGTCCGTCCCGTGGGCGCGCCGGCACCTCGGCGCATCCAGCGGAAAGACCGAGGCCTGGTGGATTCTGGACTCGCGGCAACCGGACCCGTGGGTCCTGCTTGGGTTTCAGCGACCGCCGGAGCCGCGGGAGTGGAAACGCCTGATGGAGCGGCAGGACGTCCGCGGCATGCTCGGCTGCTTCGACCGCATCGCGGTCGCCCCCGGCGACGTACTGCTCGTCGAGGGCGGCGTGCCCCACGCGATCGGCCCGGGACTGCTCATGGTGGAGGCCCAGGAGCCAACCGACTACGTGGTCCGCTGCGAGTGGGGCGAGGGTAAGGCCGAGCTCCCCGAGTCGGCCCGGACGATGGGCCTCGGCGTGGACCGGGTGCTCGACCTGTTCCACTATGAGCGGGTCCCGGCCGACCGGGTGCGCGAGCGGTTCGGCCCTCGGCGTCGCACGGTGGCCGAATCGAACGCGGGAACCGAAGAGACATTGCTCTCGGCCCCGCAGACCGATCGCCTGGAGGTCCGCCGCATCCGCGCCGCCGGCCGCGACCCGTTCACGCTGAGCCTGGACGGTCGGATGTCGATCCTGATCGTGCTCGAAGGGCGCGGCCGCATCATCGGCGACGGCACAGGGTTACGGGTCGAGCCCTGGTCGCGCGTGCTGCTTCCGGCCGCGCTCGAGTCCGTGACGCTCGACGGGCCGATGGAGGTGGCCCGGTGCATGCCGCCGAAACCCGGCGCCACGAACGAAAGTCGAGGCAGCGCATGAACGCCCGGGACCTTCCGCTCGGTTGCATCCCGTACGGGACCGTCTACCTCGTGGACCCGGAGCTCGCGCCCGAGGAGAGGCGCCGTGATCTGGAGACCATCCAGGGGCTGGGCTTCAACACGGTGGTGATCTGGCCGCCCGTCTCCCGCTGGGAGGCCGACCCGCCGGGCGACGTGGCGTTCGACTCGGTGGACGAGGTGATGGACGCCTGCGCGGAGCTGGGCCTGCGGGCCATCCTGGAGCTGCAGGGACAGAACACCTCGTGGCAGGAGGCGCCGGAGTGCTATCCCACGCCGGAGGGGACCCCGCGCCCCAATGCCCGGGACATCCCCATCAACGACCCGCAGTACCGCAAGCTCACGTGCGACTACATCCGGGCCGTGGCCGAGCACTTCCGCGGCCATCCGGCGCTGCTGGCCTACGACCTCTTCAACGAGGTCGGCAACCTGTCGCGCGACCCGCACACGATCACCGAGTTCATCCGCTTTCTGCGGCGGCAGTACGACAGTGACGTCCGGGCGCTGAACTGCGCGTGGGGGAGCTTCTTCGCCGACTTCGCCGGCCTGGCCGACGTCCCGCCCAACTTCCAGGCCTGGCGGTGGTCCTCGTGCGTGGCCGAGCGCGACTGGCAGCGATTCCGCGCGGTGAACTTCGCCGAGTGCCTGGCCGAGTGGCGCGACGCGGTCCGCGAGGTGGACCCGGACGTGCCCGTCCTGGCCGACGTCCTCGGCGCCGACACGCTGCACAACCGCGCGGGCGACTACTTCGGCATCACCGACCGCCGCGTGGCCGACCGGGTGGACGTGCTCGGCCTGTCGTGCTACGGCAACATGCTCGGCGAGCGGTGGTGGGAATGCGACGCCTGGCGGTGGGCCCAGTGGTGGCGGGCGTCGCTCTCCGCGGCGCGCGGCAAGCAGGCCATGATCTCCGAGCTCATGACACAGAACCGGACCCTGTTCCCGTGGGAAGCTTCGTCGATGACCGACCAGGTCCGCCTCTGGAGCTACCAGGCGGTCTTCCACGGAATCCGGGGGCTCATCTACTGGAAGTTCCGCCCGTTCCGCAAGGGCCTGCAGGTCGCCGGCCGCGGACTGACCGACTTCGCCGGTCGGCCCAACCGCCACGGGCGCCAGGCGGCCGAGACCGGCGCCTTCGTCGCCCGCCACGCCGACACCCTCGCGGGTCTGCGGCCTGACGCGGCCGGCTGCGCCGTCCTCCACGACCCCAATACGCAGGACGTTTACCAGGCCATCCAGCCGCGCGCCCCCGACTTCTACACCGACGCCCACGGCGGCATCTTCCGCGGCTTCTGGACCCGCGGGGTGAGCCCGCTGGTGGTCGAGCCGGAGGACCTCCTGGACGGCCCGCCATCGTGGCTCCGGCTGCTGGCTGTCCCGTGCAACGTCTCGGTCTCGCGGGCCACGGCCGAAGCGCTGGCAGCCTTCGTCCGCTCGGGAGGAGCCCTGCTGACCGAGGGCCGCTTCGCCCTGCTGGACGAGGACGGCCGGCTCCGGCCTCACGTGCCCGGCGGCGGCCTGGCCGAGGTGCTCGGCTTCGAGGAAACGGACTTTACCGCGCGGATGTGCGGGAGCATTGACACGTCGTGGGGCACACTCGCGCTGGAGAACGATTACTTCCAGACCCTCGCCTTGGCTGACGACACGGACGTGCTGCTGAGGACGCGCGACGGAACGCCGGCCCTGGTCGCCCGCCGGGTCGGCCGCGGCATGGCGGTCCATGCGGCGATGCTGCTGGGCCGCAAGATCCACCACGACGCGCCCGGGGCGCTCGGCGTCTTCGCCCAAGCTTTCGACGCAATCCAAGACCGACCGGCCCCGGCCGTGCCCGTCCTCTCGAAGGGAGGGCGCGTGGACGTCTCGGTGCTGGTGGACGAGGGCGATCGGCCGCGGCTGGTCGGCATCGTGAATTATCACGAGGACCGGACGTCGGTGCAACTCGGCTGGCCGCGGGACCCGCGCGCCGTGGAGGGCGATGCGAACGCCTCGGCCGAGCGGTGCGGCGAGACGCTGGTCGTGCGCCTGCCCGCCCGCGGTGTCGCCGCCGTGTGGCTTTGAAGGCAGCGTGAGAAAGGCAACGCGAAAGGGCACGAACTGCCCCTTTCTATTCAAGAACGCAACCAGGCAATCAGGAGGTCGGACATGAGCAAAGAGAAAACCATCCGAATGGAATTGATGACGAGCCCGGAGGTGGCCCGGTACCTCCAGCGGAGCGACCTGGCCATTCTGCCGGTGGGCTGTTTCGAGATGCACGGCCCGCACGTGCCGCTGGGGTGCGACACGCTGCATGCCCACGCCATGAGCGTCATCCTGGCCGAGCTGTGGGACTGCCTCGTGCTGCCGCCGGTCATGTATACGTTCCCCGGGGCGAGCGACCACTGGCCGGGCACCATCGCCCCGCGGCCGTCGGCCACGATAAGTTACCTGAAGGAAATCTGCCTGAGCGCCATCCGCGCCGGCTTCAAGCGCCTGGTGGTCCTTGGCACGCACGGGCCCATCCGCTTCATGATGAGCTCGGTCCTGCGCGAGATCTACCAGGAGACCGGCTCGATCGTCCTGCACATGGCCCCGAGCCGGATGATGCCCGACGACCTCATGCAGGAGGCCCTGGGCTACGGCCGCGGCGAGGACATCCTCGTGCTGGCCTCGGCCCGGGTGCTCGGCCTGCCCGACGGGCTCGTGGCGCAGGGCTTCGACGACTCGCCCGACCGGTGCTTCCCCTTCGAGACCCAGTCGGCCCTGCGGCGCGCCGAGTGCCAGTGGCCCTGGCTCTTCACCGAGCCGTGGCAGCACCAGCCGGTCCGCTCGCAGGTCAAGCCCGAGCATGCCGACAAGGCCGTCGAGGTCATGCGCGAGGCGGCCCGCCGGCAGTACGCCGACGTGCCGGAGAACTTCGCGAAGTACCAGCAGGAGATGGCCGCGCTGCTTGAAAATCCGCCGTGGGAGGTCGATAAGGTCGCGGCCATGAAGCCGAAGAAATAGTCACCATGCTGCGGCGCCGGAGCGCATCCTTCACGGGCGCGCCCGTGGTTCGGCGTAACCCCGGCTGAGCAATCAGGGAAGCCTCTGCGCTCCGAGAAAGGATTGGGCCGTGAGCGAGTTCGACTGGCATGAAGGCGCGTGGCGCCGCCCCGGCGCTGGAGAGGCGGACGCCCGGATCGTCGTCGCAGGCGACTGGGCGCCGATCCGGCGGCACGCGGAGCGCCTGGCGGCCGAGCCCGAGGCCTTCTACGGTGATCTGCTCCCGCTGCTCCGCCGGGCCGACCTCGCCGTGGTCAACGTCGAGGCCGCGCTGGGCTCGGCGGGCGAGCCGATCCAGAAGGCCGGGCCCAACCTGCGGGGTCCGGCCGAGGCCGTCGCGGGCCTTTCGGCCGTGCCGTTCCACGTGGCCACGCTCGCCAACAATCACACGTTCGACTACGGATCCGAAGGCTTCCGCGAGACGCGCGACCTGCTGCACGACGCGGGCCTCCGGACCGTCGGCGCGGCATTGAGCCGGGAAGAGGCCGAGGCCCCGCTCACGGTCGAGGTCGCCGGGACGCGGGTGGCGCTGGTCCCCTTCTGCGAGGGCGAGGACGCCACGGCGGCGCGCGACGACCGCCCCGGGACGGCCGGCTGGGACGTCGAGAGCGTCTGCCGACGGGTCCGCGCGATCCGCGACGAGGCCGACGTGGTGCTCGTCATCCCGCACGCGGGCCGCGAGCACGCGCCGCTGCCGCCGCCGTACGTCGTTGAGGCCTACCGCCGTGTCGCCGACGCCGGGGCCGACGCCGTCGTCGCCCACCATCCCCACGTTCCGCAGCCGGTGGAGCTGCGCGGCCCGACGCCGATCGTCTACAGCACGGGCAACTTCGCCTTCTTCCAGAAGGCCGATGCTTTCTACCGCCACTCGGGCCTCCTGGTGGAACTGGAACTGGCCGAGGGCCGGCTCGCCGGACTCCGCCTGCACCCGTACGCGATCGCCGCCGAGGGGCTGCACCGGCTCGACGCCGAACTCCGCGCCCGGCTCCTCGACCGGCTGCGCGACGCGGGCGAGGCCCTCGGCGAGCCCGACCGGGTCCGCGCCGCCTGGGAGGCGTTCATCGACTACGCCGAGGACGGCGGGGAGCCCGGCATGGAGGCCGTCCTCGACTGGAGCCTCGCCGGCACCCGCGACGATGCTCGCCTGGGTGCGGCCCGGGTGCGCAACCTGCTGATCCCGCCGTCGCAGCGGCACTTCTGGATCGACCGGTGCAATCGGATCGTCGACGGCCGGATGGGCACCGCCCCGCCGTGGGCCCGCGAACTGGTTCGCGAGTGGACCGGCCGCACCGTCCGCGACGGCCCCTCGGCTCTGCCGTAAGACCTCGCACATTTCGACTTCTGGTACGGGTGTCGCGATCCGGCCGCGGATCGGCTGATGATGCGTGCACGGCCCGGCCGGCTGGCGCGGGTGCCACGGCCACGTTTACGTGGCCGTGCGCCTCCTGGCGGTGGCTGGGGCGCGTCAGATGCCGAGCAGGCCGCTGCCCTCGATGGGCCGGCACACGGTGTAGTCGAGCTTCAGGCCGCGCGGGCGGTAGCACGCCCGGCTCATTCTGCGCTTCAGCCGCTCGACCGCGTCGGTCCGGGCCAGGACCATCATGCACCCGCCGAGTCCCGCCCCGGAGAGCTGCGCCCCGAGCACGCCGTCGGTCGCCAGGGCCACATCGACCATGCGGTCGATCTCGGGCACGCTGCAGGCGTAGCCGCCCGGCTGGTTGTAGAGCTGCGCGCGCCGCACGCGGTCGGGCTCCTCGCTCTGGAGGTCGGCGGCCAGGCGGCGCAGCACGGCGTCGGGCACGCCGGTGTCGTGCGGCTGCATTCGGCCGTCCTCGCCCAGGCGACTCACGCGGTCGCCGTCGTGGCTGACGCACATCATGCGACCGGCCTCGGCCAGGTCGCCCGACTGGAGGAGTTGGCCGAACCGTTCGCTCCGCGCGCACTC
>CAZGEE010000038.1:8367-9505 GCA_964525035.1 uncultured Anaerolineales bacterium | reverse complement strand
CAGCTCGCGGAACCACGAATTCGCGCGACAGGTCCGCGTGCCCCCGCCATGCGTGGTGATGATCAGGGGGATGCCCAGGTCCTCCTGAAGCCGCAGGCCGCAATACGCCGGGCTGTACGGCTCGTGGGCGTGGACGACGTCCGGCTCCAGGCGATCGGCCAACGGCCTCAGCCATCGGCGGTACAAGCCTTCGCAACTGGGACGCAGAAACCACGAGCCCCCTCCGCGCAGTCCGGGTAGCAGGAGCTGGGCGCGACGATAGAAGCGGCCGCCGGATTCCTCGACGGGCCCCGTGTCGTCGGGACAGCGGAACCGGCGCAGTCGAGAAAGCGGCCAGGGGACGCGCCGCGTAATGTGCACGACGTCGACCGTGACATCTTCCTTGCGGCGCAGGGCTTTCACCTGTTTCATGATGAAACTGCCGGCGGCCGGCGGGTACATTGCGGTTAGCACAAGAGCCTTCATGCGCGTTCATCAGTCAATCTAGAGCAATGATCCCGGATGCGATTCGAGCAGACGGGCCTTTCCACCGGGTTCGGTTCCGCCCCCCCGGAAGCACGGCTCCCATCTCAACTCACTCCCCTGCAACGGGAAGACCTGATTCCCGATGAGCGATAGCGCTCCGCCAGGTTGCCACGACGAGCCCCATGATCGCGGCCAGGAAACTTCCGAGACGACCGGTGCTGGCGAACCCGGCGGTGATTTCATACACGATCATGGCTCCCCACATTCCCGCCAACACCACCAGGACAAAGGCATATGGGCCTCGGCGACACCGGAGAAGGCCGATCAACGGCGTCAGAATGAGCAGCAGGTAGATGCCAATGTGCGCAGCCAGGCAGAAGAGACCTCCCGTCACGTAGGCACTGACAAACCCGCTGTCGAAGGGCAGCATCTCGATCTCGGTCCGGCCGTTACCAAACCAGTAATTCTGGGTGGCCTCCACTTGCTGTATATGATAATTCCATATATTCTGTCTCGACTGCATCGTCAGCAGGATTCCATTTATGGGGCCGTAGACCTTGATGTTGTCGACCAGGGACGCCAGCCGGCCGGGCAGTTGGTCCGATTCAACAGCCGCCAGGCCCAGCGGCACGACAACCACGACGGCCAGCGCCAGGGCAAGCGGCAAGGCACG
>CAZGEE010000038.1:0-8357 GCA_964525035.1 uncultured Anaerolineales bacterium | reverse complement strand
TCGACGCCGCCAGCAGGATGCCCGTACCCAATGCGATAGCCCCCAGCGTCGTCCGTGACTCGGCGAGAATAACGCAAACGTACGAGGCAGACACCGCGGCAACCAAGGCAACGATCCGCATAATCAAGCGTCGTCCGAACAGGACCACGGCCATACTTACCACGACCATGACGGCCAGCACGCCCCCCAGCCAGTTCGGGTTGCCCAACGTGCCGATCGCCCTCTGGAGCTCGCCGATGCCCCGGGCCTGCCTGACCTGTCCCAGGGTACCATACCATTTCACGAAAAACCCGGCGAACGGCCCGGGAAGGGCGAGCTGAGCATAAGCCAGCACCGCCTCGAACAACCCGATCAGAACCAGGAAACAGAGCAACTTCCACAGGTGGTGCGGCTTGATAAACAGGCTGCCCACCGCGAAGAACATGACCGCCATCTTGGCGTAAGCTAACGGCGTATAAAGGTCGTTGATCCTGAAATACTCAGGGCTTACCTCATACGCGTTCAGCAAGCCCATTGTTTTGGCGAAGGCGTAGAGGACCCAGAGACCGACCCCGACGACCAGGGCCCACGAAAACAGGGGGCGGCCCAGCAGCCGGTTGTGCCGAAAGACGTAAAAGAAAAGAATAATCGTAACCGCGTCGTCGGCTCGAAGCGGTGGAGCCCCGCCCAGGCCGAAGGAGATAACAGGGACCATGAGAATGGAGACGAACAAAAGGCCGACCCAGATCGCGGCATTTCGGGACAGCCGCTCCTCGGTAGGCGCATCGACCAAGTATGTGCCGGCGAAGTCCACGCTCAGCTATCCCTCAAGCGGTCTACGGTTCAAGTTGCCGACGCAATGCACCCTGTCCCCGTTCCCAGTCGGCCGAACCAAGACCCTCGCGAACAGCAGATTATAGTCATTCCGCCCCACCCGCACAATCCGCAGTTCTTGTGCGGGACGAAGTCTCCTTCCGCTGACTGGCCTCAAGGCAAGCCTCGTAGAAACGGTCGGCGATTCGCGGCCAAGTATACTCGAGCGACTTTTCCCTGGCAAGACGACGCATCTCGGGAAGGCGGTTCCGCTCGATAACCATTCGCTCCATGGCTCTTCGAAAAGCGGCCTCATCACCCATCGGCAGAAGATAGCCGGTCCGCCCCTCGTCGATCAAAGACGGGTAATCGGCATACGCGAAGGCCACCAGCGGCAGACCCGATGCCAAACACTCGAGCGAGGCATGTTGGGTGCCGACCCCCTGCGATCCGGGGAAAACCCCAACATCGGCTTGGCGTAGAGCGTCTGCCAGATTCTCGTGCGACAACTCCCCAAGATACTCTACGTGATCTGCAATACCGAGTTCACTCGCCTTTCGGCGGTACGGCTCCCAGTCACCCCGGCCCGCAAAAGCAAGGTGGACGTGCTCCCGCACTTCGCGCCCCATGGCCGCCGCGCAGTGCATGGCCACGTCCAGTCCCTTCAGGGGACGCAGGGTGCTGTTTGAAAAGAACACCACTTTGTGCGATGGCCAGCGCCTCCTCCCGTTAGCGTCGGCTCGCGGATAGAAGAGGTTGGTATCCACTCCGTTGCACAGGGCCACGATGCGCGGAGCCCGATCTGCCAGAAGTTGCCGAAGCGCGGCCGCCGTATCGTGCCCGTTGGCCAGCAGCACATCGGCCGACTGGAGGTTCCGCCTCTCCATGCGGCTCCACCGCTTTCGCATCAGCGTCATGGGCCAGCGCTCCGTGACTTCGGCTGTCCAATTGCTGCGGTAGTTGATCGCGCACGGGATACGGAACCGCCGGCTTACCCGCAGCGCATGTCCCGCCGTAGGCCCTCCGTTCAGCGCCATCACCAGGTCAAAGGGGCCGCGCTCCCCGGCGGCTTGAACCAATCGACTTCCGAAATACCGCTGGACCGCCAGCCCCACAATAGGACCTACCGGATAAGGCAGTGAGCGCGGAATCCGCACGGGAAGCACGTCCGCCCAGTGCACGAGATCCTGAAACCCGTCAAACTGCCACCGGGCCCGGTCGGCATGATAGGTCAGAAAGCTAAAATGCATCCGGTCGCGGAGCTCGCGGCTGATGTTGTACATGCCCGTCTCGCGGCCGCCCGTTTGCCACGGGAATCGGGAGTTGAAAGCGACAAGGATTTTGAGCTTGCCTGATATCGTCATAGAATCCGGCCTTCGTCCAGCATCAGTGAGCCCGTGATCACAGGCCCGGTCAACTCTCCAATGTCAGATCGGCAGTCCGGCCGATCGGCTTGGCAGGAATTCCACCTACAATCACGCCGTCCTCAACATCCTTCGTCACAACGGCCCCTGCCCCAACAAGGACGGAGGATCCGATGGTGACGCCGGCTGTGACAACGGCCTGTGCTGCGATCCAGGAACCGCGACCGACACGGATCATCCCTGCCCGGCCCGGCGCGAATCGAGCCGAACCGCCCCGGAACGTGTGATCGCTGGACACCATGGTCACGTACGGCCCAAGCATCATCTCGTCTTCGAAAAGGATCCCGCCGCGCAGTCCGCTGATCCAGCATCCATGGCCGATGAAGACGTCACTCCCGAGCTCTATCCCGTCCGGGTGTTCCAGCTTAGCACCCAGGCCGACGCGAAGGTTCCTTCCGCAACATTTGAGAAAAGGTCTGTAAAGGCAGCCGCGTAATCTGCACCCTGCGGCGTTCTCCGGAAACCATTGCCCGAGACGCTCCGTGATACGAAGTGGCATGCCTTTAACGATCTGAAGAACGCTCAGCAAAAACAGAGCGAACGGGCGGAGCAGTTTCTTAACCATGGGGTCTCCGGAACTCCCTCAGCAGTAACCACGGGCGAAATTTCGTTAACCACGCGTATAGCATCGTTGCCACCAAGCCTCCCGCAAGCGGCCAGTACCAGGCCTCATGACACTGCCACGTGAGCAGGGCCTGCCCGGAGACGAGCATCAGACCGATGAAATACGCGCCGGGAATCCGGGCCGGGAATTCACGCACTCGGGTCAGCACCACCCACCAGAGGGCCGTTTGTATAAACAGCAGGCCGGCACCCCGGCCAACGATAACGGCCCAAACCTTTTCCTGGCCCTCGAATTCGGGCAACAGGACCAGCGACACGCCGATCTGAATCCCCACCAAAATCCAGTTCAGCACAGTAAAAAGCACCGTCCTTCCGCTGGCGGTGATTACCGACACATTACACGATCCCATACATCCGACGTAACCGAGCCAGGCCAGCAGGAGGAACTGAGGCATCCACGCCTGGTACTTGTCGCCAAAAACCCCCATCAGGGGCCAGGCCAATGACAGCAGGCCCATCGTGGAAAAGAACGCCAGGTGCGCCGTAATCTCCGTCAGGCGGCGGAAACCATTGCCGGCAGCCTCGTTGTTGCCGTCGTGCAACAGCTTCGAGAACGTAGTCATCGTCACGCCCATAACCCGGCGCGGCACAAAGGTGATGACCATGGTGATCTGCGTGAAGATGAAATAAACCCCCAAGGCGGCGACGTCCACGGTCGCCAAAACAATCCACTGGTCCGCCTTCCTGAAAATAAATGAGGTGATGGTATTCAAGTGGATTGGAATCGAAAAACGCCAGAAGTTTTTCGGCAACCTGGGGCGGCTGGGCCGGCCGAGGTGTCGCGCGCAGTAGACCATACCGAAGACGGCCAGTAATAGAATACCCACCGCAAACACGCTGCCGACCCATAGCATGGGACGCTGCCGAACCGACTCTGGAAACAGCATCAAGGCCACGGTGGCCCAAACGCACATGATCACCGTCTGGGCCCGGGCCAGAACAGCCGACAGACGGAAAGCCATGAGTCCGGCCAGCACGAACGACGTCACCTGCCAAAGGAAAACCAACGGAGCCAGAATGAGCAACAATTTGTAGAGCAGGCCGCTGGCCTCCGTCCGCAGCATCCAAGGCAGTAGGTCCGGCCAAGCGACCACCAGAAGATAAAACACCGACAGTAGACTTAACGAGATGATTACGTAGGCGAGAATAAAATTCGCCCGGTCCCGGCGGTCGTCCAGCTTCGGCAAGTTATACGACATGACCGGGCCGGCCCCGTAAATGAAAAACGTGGATATCATCTCCACGAACAGGAGGAGGACGGCAAAGGCACCGACTACATAGCCCGTCTCGTCGAAACGGTTAAGCGCCCAAGCACGGTACTGGCTCAGAGGTATAGCCAGGAGCGAGATCAGCGTTACCCAGATCGTGCCCCGCACGGTCTTATGCCTAAGCTGATCTAGCGACACAACTCATCTCCCCGCCAGCCTCTTCAGCAGGCTTATCATCCGGGACTGGACACGGCACAGGGTGTCGGTCGCATGACTCTCCGGGCCGGAGAAGTCACGGCGCTCCATCCGCCGATAGCACGCCTCCAGGATGTCCGTCGAAACCGAGGATGTGCCGTGGCACAGCGCCGCCGCCAGGCCCGCGAAGACCCAGGCATCGGAACGCACCATGTAGCGAGAAGAGAGCGGACTCCCGTCAGGATGAAGCACGGGAATGAAGAACTTCCCGTTCCAACTATGCTCCACCACCCAGCGGACCGTAGTCTCGACCAGTGCTTCGTACGCCGCGTGCGCCTCCCCGGGCGTCACCTCCATCGCTTCGAGCAGCCCCGCTGCGACCGATACCAGCCCCCAGACGGGAATGTCCGCTCGCAAATTCGTGTACGGCACTACGGCGCGGCCTCGAGCCAAGCCGACGACATAATCGGCCGCGTCGAGAATGATAGCCTTCTGACGTTCAAGCGGAGCCGTCCTTTGGGCCAGCGCGTGCACTTCCACCTGCTGCATCTGGTGATAGTAGTCTATCTTGCGCCGGGCATCATCGGCCAGGTCCTCGCGCGCCTGGTCGTTGTAGAACCAAAAACGCCCCGGCAGCACCGGGTCTCGCGACATAACCGAATCAAGGTACGCCACCAGCCCGCGGTAAATCGTCCAGAGCATCGGCCTCCGACCCTCGGGGTCGAAGATCCCCAGATAAACGCCCAAACCGCCGCACGCGAAACTCGTCCCGTTATAGACCACGACCTCACGCGTCGAATAAGGACCATAAGGTACGCACCAGCGGCGATCATCGATCTGGACAGCCATCTGGCGGATCCAGTCGGCCGCACGGTGAGCGCCATCCGCGAAGCGCCGGTGACCGAGTTCGCGGTAAGCCCAAGCCAAGGCGATTAACCCAACCAGTTCCGGTGCCGTCGACTCCCCCTTGCGGTGCACCCGGCCGAAATTGAACTCGTAGCCTATGTCAAAGCCGCCGTCCGGTTGCTGAACCGTCAAAAGACGATCCACTGCCCGGCATGCGCGCTCCGCCCAAAGGGACTCGCCGGTATGGCCATAGAGACGCAGCGCCCCGATCGCGCTCTGGTAGAGCGTCTGGCTGCAGTACCGCACACTAGGCACGTAACAGCATCTTTGCACGAATCTCTTCAACATTTGCACGGACTCTTTCTACGGATGGCCCGTGTGGACGAGCACGGACTCGACGTCCGGGTAAGCCCCATAGGCCTCCACGAGCGGCGCGATCTTCATGAAGTTGGGCCGGGCACCGCAGACGTTGACGATTCGCATGGTCGGCAGACTCCCGTCATCTTGGCCGATCCGGCACGGCCTGGACTATTCGCGCACCGTCCGCCGCATGGTCCCGCCCCGGGCTATCCACGTCGCCGGGGGCCCACTGTGGCGGCGCAGGCAGGGCCTTCCCCCTAAACAGGATTCATCGGCTTGAAAGCTTCCCGAACTTGGGCAAACGGCCCGAAATCCTCCCCCATCACCAGTGCGGAGACCACGTATTCTATACCGCGCGACGGTCAACGCAATAATCCGGACCTTGTAACATCGGCTGCACCCGCCAGGTCGCGCGTACGCATGGCCATTCTGAAGCCTGTGCCTCAGGGATCTTTCTGCGATCGCATACCCCGCATTGCCCGCCCTTCCCGCGCCCAGAGAGGATAGCGTAAGCGTACGCTTCCGGAAACAGGAGCACACAAGCCGAGTTCGCCATTATCTTTGACCTTCGTGCGGTTATCGTGAAGCCAGGAGCGCCCTGCAAGCCCGGTAGATTCAAAAATAATGGCTTTTCGCTTGACCTGGAATTTTCCTCCGTTCAGACTGTCAGTACTCGCAGTGATGCCGACGTCGGGAGCGATCACCGTGAACGCCGACCCCTTAGGCCGGAACTTGCGGGACCTCAGAAAAGCCAGGGGCTTGACGCAGCGAAGGCTGGCTGAAAAGGCACGCTGCGCGCGGACGTACATAAGCGCCATTGAGACCGGCACGTGCTCTGCCTCGATCGCGGTCCTGAGAAAGATCGCCCGAGCCCTGGAAACGACCCCTTCCGACCTGCTGAGGGGCAAGGAGGAGTCTGCCCGGACCCCGGACGGCTCTCAGGCCGTTCCGGTGATCAACGACTCCATGCGAGGCCGCCTTCTCGCTCCCACGATCGAGGACGGCCGAGTGGTCGGGGATTCGGACAAGGTCCTGTGCCTGCCCGACGTGGGTGGACTGAACGCTTTCGCCGCCTATCTGCCGGATGACGCCATGGCACCGGATTTTCACAGAGGGGATTTGGTGGTCTTCTCCATGGGCCGGGAGCTGGCCGACGGCACACCGGCTCTGGTGGACCTGGGCAACGGCAAGGTGCTGTTCCGCCGGGTCCTGGAGTTCCCGGGCAAAGGGCTGCGGCTGGAGGCGACCGACCGCGCGGTCGAGCCGGTTCTGCGGGAAAGTGCCGAAGGCATCCGGGTGTGGCCGGCGATCGGCCGGTGGGCGGAGGTGGCTCGTCCGGAACGAAAACAGGACCGGGAAGACTTATCGTAAACGACGGAGCGAAAACGTTACAATCCAAGGTGTCGGAAAAACGCGACCGTCTCGACCTCGAAGGAGGGCAAAAATGATGTCAGTCGTTCGTCTCGGCCTGATTGCGACAGTGTTTACGATCACGTGGGCGCCGCCGGCGTCCGCTGGCGGCGGGCCGCATAACGTGCTCGTCATAGTCAACGAAACGTCGGCCGATTCGCTGGCCGTGGCGAATGCTTATCGCGCAGCCCGCCGGATCCCGGCTCGCAACGTGTGCCGGGTCCGAGTGCCCCTGCAACTGTTTCGGACGCGCGACGTCATTGCCCCTGAACGATACCGGGATTTGCTCGTGGGGCCGTTGCGGGACTTTCTCGATCGGCACCCCGCGCCCGAACACCTGCGTTACATCGTACTCTGCCCGGATCTTCCCCTGCGGATCAAGTACGAGAAACCGCTGTCTCTTCCGGCAGCCCTCACGCGGATCGGCACCGACATGTCGCAGCGCCCGGAACGGAATCCATACTTCCGCCAGACAAGCGCGTTTGAGCAACTGGACGTCGAGGGAGATGCCGCGTCGCGCGTGCGTCTGGTCACCGTGCTGCGTGGATATCAGCGGTCGGACGCCATTGATCTGATCGAGCGCAGCGTCCGCTCCGACGGAACGGCGCCGAAAGGAACCTTTCACTTCGTGCCCAGCCCGCACACACGCGGTTACGAAGAAGCCGTCGCCCGACTCGGGGAGCGAGGCTTCGAGGCACGACTCCATCCCAAAGGCGAGCCGGCGAAGAACGCCGACCACGTGATGGCCTACTTCAGCGGTGGATCGTTCTCGAACCTGGGCCTTGACGATACTGCTTCGAACACCTACCGCCCGGGGGCCCTGGTCGACATGCTGCAGTCCTACGGGGCCACGTGGCCCAATTGGCGCGGCGTCGCCTATCGCCGCCAGGTTCCCGTGGGCTGGATGATTCGGTCCGGGGCCACCGGGGTGCACGGCACCACGGACGAGCCCTACGCCAGCGCATTCCCTTCGTCGGGCCACGCCGCGGTTATGTTGGCCAATTACACTCGCGGAGCCAACCTGGCCGAGGCCTACTGGTCGGCCATCCGCATGTTGGGCTGGCGGAACGCCGTCTTCGGCGATCCGCTCTGCGCACCGTATGCCGAGCGATGCGAGGTGACCGTGCGCCGCACCGGCGACCGCGTCGACGTGTCGGTCGCTCACGGCGACGGGCCCGCACCGCAGGAGGTCCGACTGTTCATCGACGGGCGGTTCATCGCCAGGGCGAAGAAGAGCAAGGCGTCCGAACCGGACGGCGCGGCGTACACGTTCGGGCTTTCGGAAGCGGATTTGGAAACCGTTACCCACTGGATCACCGAGACCCGTATCCGCTGGGGACGCGATGCAGCCGGGCGCCGGCCGTTCAGTTCCCGGAGCTTTTGGGAAAACTCCTGGCGCCAAGGTCTGGACAGGCTGCTGCTGGGTTATGCCATGCCCGGCGATGAGTTTAACTTTTTCCAGGGAATCCTTCCCTATGACCGGATCGAGGGCAGGGAT
>CAZGEE010000037.1:0-9636 GCA_964525035.1 uncultured Anaerolineales bacterium | reverse complement strand
ATGCGGCTTGGACGCCGTCGCAATGGTGCGCGTCGACGTCGAGGAAGAAGACCCGTTTGCCCCGGCCGGCGAGCTCCAGGCATCCCAGGGCCACGTCGTTGACGTAGCAGAACCCGGCCGCCCGCGACGGGAAGGCGTGATGGTACCCGCCGGACGGGTTGAACGCGACCGTGGCCTCGCCGTCCAGCAGGAGCCGGGCGCCGGTGAGGTGGCCCCCGCGGCCAGGGCCGCGTATTCGTACATTCCGGCGAACACCGGGCAGTCCGGCGTACCGAGCCCCATGTACAGGCCTTCCACCCCCATCTCGCCCGCCGCGGCGGCCTCGAGTGTGTCCAGGTACTCGGGCGTGTGGAAGGCTTCCATCTCCCGGCGGGTAGCCGGCTCCGGCGCGACCTCGCGTTTGCCCGGGCCTCTGAGCCCTCCCGTTGAACTGAGAATCTTCCGCGCCTCGCCCGCCCGGTGGGTTTTGAACGGGCACTCCGGAGGATAGGGATGCCGGTCCAGGGCCGGCGAATGGATGAAGGCGGCGTTTGTTTTGGCAGCGTCGCTCACTCTGACGGCCTCTGGCTTCCCGCGGCACCGCGTCGCAGGGCCTGGCCCGACGTTGCGGCGCGCGATGCCTGATTTTCCCGCTTCCTCGTCAATTCTTCTAACAGGGAGTGCTTGCTGTGTCAACGATTGCCGCGCAGCGGGCCGCCGACGAAAGGCGGCCCAGCCGGGCTTTTTCAGCAATTGGGGTTGACACGTTGGGCATTAATTTTCAGAATGTGGGGACACCCCGGTCAGGGGAACCGTACCGGGATGCTTTTCGGGGTCGTCTTGCAGTCCTTGTTGTGAAAGCACGGTGTTCGGTGGCATGGGAGCGTGGGTTTTCTGCGCCCTGTCGGTGCCAATCGAAGCGTTGCGTGTCGTTGGCTGCGGATTGTGTTCTTTGAGATTGAACAGGAAAGGAGCTGCGGGAGCTATGGCTGAGGGACAACAAGGCATTGATTCGTTGATGAGCGAGAAGCGGACCTTCCCGCCGCCGAAGGAGCTGGCGAAGAACGCCTACGTCAGTTCGTTCGAGCAGTGGCAGGAGATGTACGATCGTTCGGTGAACGATCCGGACGGTTTCTGGCTCGAGCAGGCCAAAATGCTCGACTGGTTCAAGGCCCCGACCAAGGCCCGGGAGTTTACCTGGGACACGGACGCCCGGAAGATCGAGCACACGTGGTTCGCCGACGGCGAGTTGAACGTCAGCGTCAACTGCCTCGATCGGCACCTGGGCACGCCGGTGGCGAAGAAGACGGCTCTCATCTGGCAGGGCGAGCCCGAGGACGACGTCCGGAAGGTGACCTACGAGGAGCTTCACGCGGAGGTCTGCAAGTTCGCCAACGTGCTGAAGTCCTGCGGCGTGGCCAAGGGCGACCGCGTCGCCGTGTATCTGCCGATGATCCTGGAGCTCCCGGTGGTGATGCTGGCTTGTGCCCGCATCGGAGCCATCCACTCGGTGGTCTTCGGCGGGTTCAGCGCCGAAGCCCTTCGCGACCGGATCAACGACAGCGACTGCAAGCTGCTGATCACCTCCAACGTCTCGCTGCGGGCCGGGAAGCACATCCCGCTGAAGAAGATCAGCGACGAAGCGATCCAGGAGACCCCCACCATCGAGAAGGTCGTCGTGGTCCAGCGCAACGAGGAACCCTGCGAGATGGACTCCGGCCGTGACGTCTGGTATCACGAGGTGATGGCCGACGCCGCCACCGAGTGCGAGCCGGAACACGTGAACGCCGAGGACCCGCTGTTTATTCTCTACACCTCCGGCTCCACCGGCAAGCCCAAGGGCGTGGTCCACACCACCGCCGGCTACCTGCTCCACACCGCCTTGACCCACAAGATCGTTTTCAACATCCACGACGACGACATCTACTGGTGCACGGCCGACATCGGGTGGGTCACCGGGCACAGCTACATCACCTACGGGCCCCTGGCCAACGGGTCGACCAGCCTGATGTTCGAGGGCACGCCGACCTATCCGGACCCGGGCCGCTTCTGGCAGGTCGTCGAGAAGTACCAGGTCACGGTGTTTTACACCGCGCCGACGGCGATCCGCGCCCTGATCCGCCAGGGCGATGAGTGGCCGCAGAAGCACAAGCTCGATTCGCTCCGCATCCTCGGCACCGTGGGCGAGCCGATCAACCCCGAGGCCTGGATGTGGTACCACAAGATGATCGGCAAGGGCCGCTGCCCCATCGTCGACACCTGGTGGCAGACCGAGACCGGCGGCTTCATGATCACCCCGGTGCCCGGCGCCCACACGCTCAAGCCGGGAAGCGCCTCGCGGCCGTTCTTCGGCGTCGAGCCGGTCGTGCTCCGGGAGGACGGTACCGAGTGCGAGCTCGGCGAAGGAGGAAAGCTCTGCATCAAGAAGCCCTGGCCCGGCATGATGCGGACCATGTGGGGCGACCACGAGCGCTTCGTCGACACCTACTTCACCATGTACAAGGACTACTACTTCACCGGTGACGGCTGCCGCGTCGACCAGGACGGCGACTACTGGCTCATGGGCCGCATCGACGACGTGGTCAACGTCTCCGGCCACCGGATCGGCACCGCCGAGGTCGAAAGCGCGCTCGTGAGTCACGCGAAGGTCGCCGAGGCGGCCGTGGCCCCCATGCCGCACGACGTCAAGGGCCAGGCGCTCTACGCCTACGTGACCACGGTCGACAACGTCGAACCCAGCGACGACCTCAAGAAAGAGCTGGTCAAGCACGTCCGCAGTGAGATCGGCCCCATCGCCGCTCCGGAGGTCATCCAGTTCGCCCCGGCTTTGCCGAAGACCCGGTCGGGCAAGATCATGCGGCGAATCCTCCGCAAGATCGCCGAGGGGGTCACCGACAAGGAAACGTTGGGCGACACCTCCACGCTGGCCGATCCCAGTGTGGTCGATGCCCTGATCAAGGGACGCACCGGCTGAGAAGCGGATCGTGGAACGGGATGCCCCGACGAGCGGGGGCATCCCGATTCCTTTACGCACGTCACCTGGAAGCTCCTCAACAGCGTTGCGGCAACTTCCGGCGGGTGAGCGTTCCGGGAAAAGCGGGATACAGGTAAGGCCGTTCCAAAACAGGTCGCAGGTTTCCACCCTCCCTTTTTTGACAGGAAAGGAAAACTCATGGCGAACGGAGAGAGCGTGACCCAGCTGAAGGACACGACGGCCAACCCGGCTCCCCTGGGGCTGATGGGCTTCGGCATGACCACCGTGCTCCTGAACCTGCACAACGCCGGGATCTTTCATCTCGGCTCGATGATCCTGGCGATGGGAATCTTCTACGGCGGAATGTGCCAGGTGTTCGCCGGACTGCTGGAGTGGAAGAAGGGCAACACGTTCGGCACCACGGCCTTCACCTCCTACGGCGCGTTCTGGCTTTCTCTGGTGGCTCTGCTCCTTCTGAAGGAAAACGGCCTGTATCAGGGCCCCGAAACCGGTGGCATGATCGCCTACCTCGTCATGTGGGGCATCTTCACCGCCGTGATGTTCGTCGCGACGCTGAAGCTCAACCGGGCCCTCCAGGTGGTCTTCTTCACCCTGGCCGTGCTGTTCTTCCTCCTGGCCGCCGGCGACGCCACCGGACACCAGGGACTCAAGACCTTCACGGGCTACGAGGGCATCTTCTGCGGGCTCTCGGCCATTTACACCGCCCTGGCCGAGGTGCTCAACGAGGTCTACGGAAAGACCGTTCTGCCGATCGGGCCCGTGAAGAAAGCGGCCTGATGGGCTTGAGTTAATGGAACACATACACCCCCGGACCGGCCTCGGTGGCGGGCCCGGGGGTGTTTCTTTCGGCCGAGCGGCCCTCCGGGGCCACCCGGCGAGAGGACGCCCCGGCAGAACAAGGTTGACACCCGGAGACCTTCACGGGAGACTGGCCGCCTCGCCGGCCGATACACTGGGAGGATTTCGCCGTGGTCGAACACAGGCAGGACATACCGGCCAAGGGGTCGTGGGTGACGTTCCGCCCGGAAATCAAGCTCCTCGACTGCACCATCCGCGACGGGGGGCTGATCAACAACCACCAGTTCGACGACCGGTTCGTCCGGGCGGTCTACGAGGCCTGCGCCGCCGCCGGTATCGACTACATGGAGATCGGTTACAAGAACTCCGGCAAGCTGTTCACCCCCGACGAGTTCGGCAACTGGAAACACTGCCGCGAGGACGACATGCGGAGGATCGTCGGCGAAAACCCCGCGGACATCAAGCTCGCGGCCATGGCCGACGCCGAGAAAAGCGACTACCACACCGATATCCTGCCCAAGCAGGACAGCGTGCTCGACCTGATCCGCGTCGCCACCTACATCCACCAGGTCCCGACCGCCCTCGACATGATCCAGGACGCCCACGAGAAGGGTTACGAGACCACGTGCAACCTCATGGCCATCACCACCGTGCAGGACCACGCCCTGTACGAGGCCCTGGACGCCCTGGCCCGGAGCCCGGTCAGCACCATTTATCTGGTGGACAGCTTCGGCACGCTCTACTCCGAGCAGGTCCGCGACCTCACCCTCGCCTTCCTCAAGGCGGTCGAGGGAACCGGCAAGCAGGTCGGCATGCACATGCACAACAACCAGCAGCTCGCCTACGCCAACACCATCGAGGGCGTGATCCTCGGGGCCAACCGTCTCGACGCCACGATCAACGGCATGGGCCGCGGGGCGGGGAACTGCCCGCTGGAACTTCTGATCGGTTTCCTGAAAAACCCCAAGTTCCATCTCCGGCCGATCCTCCAGGTCATCCAGGAGCATTTCATCCCGCTGCTGAACGAGCGGAAGATGGAATGGGGGTACATGATCCCGTACATGATCACGGGCATGCTGAACCAGCACCCCCGGGCCGCCATGAAGCTGCGCGCGGGCGAGACGCCGGACAACATCGTCGCGTTCTACGACCAGGTCATGGAAGAAGAATAGGGACCGCCTCACGGTCGCGCCCGGAGGCCGCGCTCTGCCGCCGGATGCCCCGCGCGGGCTCTCCGGTACGGCGGGCCGCTGCCCGGCCGTGGTCAGCCGGGGCGGCGCCGGCGGGATTGCGGAGACTCCCGGCATGCCGCGCGGGGTTTAATCCCGCGGGCCGGTGGAAGCCGTCCGGTGCCGACACACTCGACTACCGACTTTCCGAAAGGGGATCGCGATGAGACAGGTTCTGATGATGCTGTCCGTGGGGCTGGTCGCCGTCTATGCCGCGGCGTCGTTCGGGAGCGCTGCCGCCGAGCAGGGCGGCCGGAAAGACGAGTGGCGCAACAGCCCCGTCGGCCGAAAGGATTTCTTCCCCATCGCCGTCTGGCTCCAGGGGCCGAGCCTCGCCCCGAAGTACAAGGCCATGGGCGTGAACACCTACATCGGCCTCTGGCAGGGCCCCACCGAGGGCCAGCTTGCCGAGCTCAAAAAGCACGGCATGCGCGTCATCTGCGACCAGAACGAGGTGGGGCTCAAGCACCGCGACGACCCCGTCATCATCGGCTGGATGCACGGCGACGAGCCCGACAACTTCAAGAAGAACGACGCGGGCAAGTACGTCGAGGGCCCCCAGCCGGAGGAAATCGTCCGCGATTACAGGAAGGTCAGCCGGCGCGATCCCACCCGGCCGGTGCTGCTGAACCTGGGCCAGGGCGTCGCCAACGACGCCTTCAAGGGAAGTTGGGCGACCGAGGAGGACTATCGCGGATTCGTCAAGGGCTGCGACGTGGTCAGCTACGACGTCTACCCGGTCACGAACATCGGCAAGCCCGACGGGGAGAACTATCTCTGGTACGTGGCCAAGGGCCTCCGGCGGCTCCGCGACTGGACCGGCGGCAGGAAGCTCATCTGGAACGTCGTCGAGTGCACCCACATCAGCGATCCCGACCACAAGCCGACCCCGCACCAGGTCCGCGCCGAAGTGTGGATGTCGATTATCCACGGCTCGCGCGGCATCACCTACTTCTGCCACCAGTGGAAGCCCACGCAGAGTTCCTCGGCGGTCCTCAATGACCCGCCGATGGTCAAGGCCATCACCGCCGTCAACCGGCAGATCACCGAACTCGCCGAGGTCATCAACTCCCCGGACCTCGACGGCGTGGCCGAGGTCGAAAGCTCCAGTGACGACGTCCCCATCGCGATGGCCACGAAGCGCCACGAGGGGAACCTGGTCCTGCTGACGGTCGGCATGCGCAACGGCCCGACCACCGGGGCGTTCACCGTTCGCGGCGCGGCCGACGGGGCCGAGGTCGAGGTGCTCGGGGAGAAGCGCACGCTGCGCGCCCGCGACGGCAAGTTCGTCGACGCCTTCGGCCCCTACGACGTCCGCATGTACCGTATCAAACGCTCGGAGTAACCCCTCCGGTGTGCCACCCCCACGCGCGGGTGCCGTGGTCCGGTCGAAGACCGGGCCACGAAAGGGGCTTGCTGCAGTTTGTAGGTCGGGTCAACAGACCCGACGGCCTTCGGTACCGCCCCGGGGTGCCGCGCCCACCCTTGTCGGAGCGAAGCGGAGTTTCTCGACGCAGTCGGGACCGTGGCCGTGCGTGGCTGATGAGCGCTCGACGGATCCTCGCCGGCCTGCCCTCGACGCAGAAAGTAGGGTGGTTGCCCCGACGCGTCGAGGGTCTCCGCTTCGCTCCAACTTGCAACCACCGTTTTTAATATCTCGTCGAACCGCAGCCGCATCTGTGAAAACCGCAGGTTGGAGCGAAGGCGAAAGCGTCCGGCCTGGCGTGAAGGAAAAGTGGTGGCTGCGGCTGGATTCGAACCAGCGACCCGCGGCTTATGAATCCGCTGCTCTAACCAACTGAGCTACGCAGCCACGGACTCTATCCTACCGCGCCCCGCCGTCCTGTCAAGCCGCCGGGGCGCTCCTGGTTAAGTAGATGGGGTCAACAGGCCCGACGCCCATCATTGGCCGACGTGATCCCCTTCGCGGGGGTAAACATGCTTGCTCGGCTGCCGGAACCTCCGACCGACCTACAAGGCCTTTTTTTCCTTGTCTGGCTGCTGCGCCTTGATAGCATAACTTTGTTTGCTCCTGTGGCCACAAGGGGGCTCAATACAGAAGAGGATGTCACAATGGCAGAAAAACGCGGCATTGGCGGCTGCAGCCTGTTTGTTATTATTGTGCTTGCGATTTTGGTTGCTGCATGTTTGCTAATGTTCATGTAGGAAGCGTGCTGCGTGATGGGTGTCTCTTTCCGTTACCTTTTGGACCCCCTGTTCCTGCTTGCCGTTTCCGGATACGCCGTGAACAAGTGGTTTATTTGCCGGGAGCTTGCGCCATCCAATATATTTGTGCACGGTTACTTGAATGATTTGTTGCTGATCCCGGCGGCATTGCCGCCACTTCTCTTCGTGCATAGGAAGCTCGGGATCCGGGTCCATGACGACCCGCCTTCGCTTTTTGAAATCGGGCTGCACGCCGTGATTTGGTCAGTCTTCTTGGAAATCATTGGTCCGCCTCTCTACGGTGTTGGTACTGCGGACCTGTGGGATGCCGTGGCCTACGCCACGGGTGGCCTACTGGCATGGTGCGCATGGAGAGGATATTATAACGAACGTATGTGGAGAACCAACAAACAGCGCTGCTGTTGGTAGGCTGCCATCACAAGGGGGCAAATTGGGCAATCCCCCTGATTCATAGACGGTCCGGGCGATCTTGCCTTAACCTTCCAGTTTTGGCTGTTTAGAGCGCGACGGGCGCGGGGCGTGCGCTGCCGCCGCGGCGTCAGTGTAGGCAAGGGCTTGTTACGCCCTAGGCCGCGCCATCAGAGGGCGTCGGCGCATCGGGCACGCCCGTCATTTCATCTCGGGCTTTGCCACAGAACGACGCGATAATCCTACGCCGTGGCGGCGAATCGTGTTGACCATACAATCCGCGTCGCGCGTTCCCACGAAGGTGCCGGGCACGGCCCTCCGCAGGAGGCTTGCCCAATTGAAGGGTACATACGCGTGGAGCGTATCGCAGCTAAAGCGATCTTCCGCCGCCTGCGGCGGTTGACTTCCCGGTCCGGGCGGGCTAGAAGGGAGGCCATGGCGCGGAAACGGATTCCACTGCTGGTCATCACGGGGCAGACCGCTTCGGGGAAGGAGCGGATCGCCCTGGCCGTGGCCGAGCGCCTGGGTGGCGAGATCGTCAGCCTCGACTCGATGAAGGTCTACCGCGGGATGGACGTGGGCACGGCGAAGGCCTCGGCCGAGGACCGCCGCCGGGTGCCGCACCACCTGGTGGACGTGGTCGAGGCGGGGGAGCCGTTCAGCGCGGCCCGGTGGGCGGAGCTGGCCGAGGCGGCGGTGGGGGCGATCGCCGCACGGGGGCGGGTGCCGATCGTCTCCGGCGGGACGGTGCTCTACCTGAAGGCCCTGCTCTACGGGCTGTTCGAGGGCCCGTCGGCCGACGCGGGGTTTCGTCGCCGGCTCAAGGCCGAGGCCCGGGCCGAGGGCACCGCGCGGCTGCACGCGCGGCTGCGTGAGGTGGATCCGCGGGCCGCGGAGCGGATTCACCCGAACGACCTGCGGCGCATCGTCCGGGCCTTGGAGGTCCACGAGCTGACCGGCCGGCCTATCAGCGAGCTGCAACGGCAGTTCGAGCGGCCCCGGGCCGATCGCCCGGCCGTGGTCACGGTCGTGCGTCGCGGCCGGGAGGACCTGCGCGGCCGGATCGAGCGGCGCGTGGAGTGGATGCTCGCGCGCGGTCTGCGGGACGAGGTCGCGGGGTTGCTCGCATCGCCGGGGGGGCTTTCGCGCCAGGCGTCCCGGGCGGTCGGCTACCGGGAGGTGATCCGCCACCTGCATGGCGAGTTGCCGGAGGAGGAGCTGGCCGCGGCCATCCGGAAGAGCACGTGGACGCTGGCCCGGCGGCAGATGACGCACCTGCGATCGCTCGAAGGGGCCGAGTGGCTCGACGTCGCGCCCGACGAGCCGCCGGAGGAGACGGCCGGGCGCGTGATCGCTCTGTGGCGGCGGCGCGGTCCGCGAAGCGCGGAGGCGGGCTGATTGCGTCACCTCTTCGGCTCCTCTATAATAGATCGGTTCGACGTCGCACGCGTTTGTCGGGAAGGGTGAGGCGGAAGACCGATGCCGGAGAAGGACTATTACAAGACCCTCGGGGTGTCACGGTCGGCCGACCAGGACGAGATCAAGAAGGCCTACCGGCGGATGGCCCGGAAGTACCATCCGGACCTGAACCCGGGCGACAAGGCGGCCGAGCAGAAGTTCAAGGAGGTCAGCGAGGCGCACGACGTCTTGAGCGACCCCCAGAAGCGGAAGCTCTACGACCAGTACGGCGAGGCGGGACTGCGCGGCGGCTTCGCCGGAGCGGGTCCGGGCGGAGCGACCTACCAGCGAGGGCCCGGCGGATTCACGTGGTTCTCGACCGAGGGGCAGGGCAACCCCTTCGAGGGGTTCGACTTTTCCCAGTTCCGCGGGGCCGGTGGGGCCGAGTCGGTCGAGGACCTGCTGGGCGGGCTGTTCGGCGGTGGCGGACGGGCCGGGGCCGGGCGGGCGCGCACCCGGGCGCGGCCGCGCCGCGGGGCATCGAGGTCGCGGCGTCACGCGCCGACGTCTACAACTCGCCCGGCTGGAAGCGGATGCAGGCCCGCGCGGGTGACCGGCCCGTGAGCCAGCCCCGCGAGTCGC
>CAZGEE010000036.1:0-9871 GCA_964525035.1 uncultured Anaerolineales bacterium | reverse complement strand
GCCGCCTGGGCGCTGGCGATGGTCATCGGGGTCACGGGGGTCTGGATCAGCGGCCCGGTCTCCACGGTGGCCTGTTTCGTGTTCGCCTCGCTGCTTGCTCGTCGCCAGCTCCGACGGCTGCTGGCCCGATACGGCGAAAGTCCACCTCGGCCTGTCGCCGAAGAACAGGCCGAGGAATCGGCCCCGGCACCCCCACCAACCGGGGCCCCCGGTTCGCAATCACAATAGCCGACCCTCTCCACTCCGATCCCCGCGAACCGTCGCGCCTTTGGCGGGGTTAAAGAGAATACCGGCCGGCGGGGTGAATGCATCTGCGGCCCCACCGTCTGAAGAATGGGGTTTCACAAAGGCCCGGCCGCGAGTACATTAGTGTTGGGACGACGGGCCGGGCGGACTGTCGGTCGAACGCTCAAGACTCGGAGGAAGCCGTGTCTAATCCAATCCGAACCAGCATCATCCGGGGCTCGATCGGGCAGGCGGCGACGTGGGCGCTCGTCGCGCTGCTTGTGCTGGGAACCTTCGCGCGGACCGCGGAGGCGTTGGAACTGGAATTCCGGCTGACCAACGAAGACGTGGACAGGGCCATGGAGCGGCTGCGCGAGTACCTGTGGTCGACCCAGCTCGACGACGGGGGATGGCGCGACGTGACCGGATCGCACTACAAGAAAAAAGTCGGCGGAACCACCGCCTTGGCTACCCTCGCGCTGCTCGAATCCGGCGTGGGGCTGAACCACCCGAACATGGAAAAGGGGATCGACGCCCTGCTGGCGGCCCGGATGGACGACGTGTACTGCCGAAGCGTGCGGGTCATGGCGCTCGCGCAGGCCTACCGCCGGCGGTCCGAGGACCGGTTCGCGGCGCAGATCATCGACGATCTGCATTGGCTGACGGAGGGTCTTCCGCAGGCCGGCGCATGGGGATACAAGGGGCCCGAGCGCAGTGGCGACAACAGTTGTTCGCAATATGGGCTGCTGGCCCTGTGGGAAGCCGAACTGGCCGACTTCGATCGAGAGATGAGGGTCCCGCGCAACCTGGCGGTCACCCGGATCGAGGGCAAGGGGGAAGAGGCGGAGGAAACGGAGGTCAACGTGGCCCGCCTGTGGCCCGGTGTGATCCGCTCGCTGGCGCGTTCGTGGGGGCCGATCGAGCAGGCCTGGACAAGCCGGCAGCGGGAGGACCACGGGTGGACGTATCCGGCGGTACCGACCCCGGACGTGGAGAGCACGAAGACGATGACGGCGGCCGGTGTGGCCAGCCTGTATATCGTCCTCGACAAGGTGTACGCCCCGAGGATGATCCCCGGGAAGCCGCGCCCCCGGACGCGAACGTTCGACGGCGTCGATGGCGGCATGGAATGGTTGGCGGAGCGCCTGACGCCGGAGTTCACGAAGGACGGTTACCTGGCGTTCGGCATTCAGCGGATCGCGGCCGCGAGCGGCTACAAGTACATCGGCGAGCACGACTGGTTCCGGATGGGGGTGAAGGAGATCGCCCGCCGGGCCGCCCGCAGCCGGCAGGAACTCGGGGGCGCGTACGGCCGCGACGTCCAGGCCGCTTTTTACCTGCTCTTCCTCGCCAGGGGCCGCGTGCCCGTCACGTTCAACAAGCTGAAGCGACCGGGCACGGACTGGGATTGCGCTCCGCGCGACATCACCAACCTCACGCGATATCTCAGCCACGAACTCGAACTCCGGATGAACTGGCAGATCGTGGACGTGAACCGGCCGGTGGCGGAGTTCCTCGACGCGCCGATTCTTTTCGTCAACGGCATCCAGCCCCTGGAGGTCACCGACGAGGTGGCCCGGAAGATGCGCGAGTACGCCCTTCGCGGCGGACTGATCGTCGGCGAGGCCACCACGAGCAGCCGGGCCTTCGCCGAGAGCTTCAAGGAATTGATCGAGAAAGCGTTTCCCGAGGGACAGGAGGGCGAAGGAGACCATTATCGGTGGCGGGACATCCCCCGCGATCACCCCATGCTCACCCTGGGGAACCTGAACGACCGGGACGTCCGGCGGCTCGGGCCGATCTCGATCATGGAGGACCCGGTGCGGACGGTCGCGGTGCTGCTCCGGACCGACTTCGCCACGGCCTGGCAGCAGCGGGACATGCGAAAGAACCTTCACCAGTTCCGTTTCGGCTGGGGGCTCTTCCGCTACGCCACGGCCCGGGAACCGCTGCGGACGCGGCTGCGGCCGGTCTTCGCGGGGCGTACCCACACGGCCGAGAAGGAAAGGAAGGTCGGTATTCTGCACGCCGGCGGGCGGTGGCTGAGCGACCAGTACGCCATTGAGCGGCTCAGCGACAAGCTGGCGGCCGAGGCCCGCGTGATGATCGAGCCCGTGCGGACGTGGGACCCGGCAAAACTGGACCCGAGGAAATGCCCCGTGGTCTGGCTCACGGGCCGCGGGACGTATCAACCGGACAAGGCGACGATCGAGAGCCTCCGCGAGTACATCGGCGCCGGTGGCCTCGTGGTGGTCAACGCCAACATGGGCGACGACCGGTTCGCGAAGGCGGCGAAGAAACTCGCCGGGCAGGCCCTGCCCGATGCGGAGCCGGCTATCGTTACCAAGGAGGACCCGATCTTCACGGGGCTGGTGTACCGCGAGCGCGGGAAGCCGCTGACGGACCCGGGATTCCGGATCGCACTGCGGGAGGAAGGCGTCACGGAGATCGAACTGACCGGCTACCGGGTGGGCGACCGGTGGGGCATGATCGTGAGCCCACACGACGTGTTTCTGAGCCTGCTCGGCACACCGATCTACGGTTGTGAAGGTTACGTCACGTCCACGGCCCAGCAGATGGCCGCCAACATTTTCCTGTATGCCCTCGAACAAGCCGAGAAGGGAGCGGAGGTTCCTCAGCCATGACCAAGCGTATCGTCCTCAGTCTGCTCGTAGTCCTTGCCGTCACCGTGGCGGCCGGCCCGGTCCGGGCTCAGCGGAACAACGCGCAGGATCAACCCAAGCGAATGACCCGGGCCCAGAAGGCCAAGAAACTGTTCAGCGACGCCACGAGCCTCTGGCAGACGGGGCGCGGCGACGAAGCGGCCCCGATGTTCGAGTCGCTGGCCAGGCGCTACCCCACGAGCGAACTCGTTCCCGAGGCCCTTGCCCAGGCGGTGCGGTATTACGCCTTCTCCAATCGGGAGCGGGAGGCCCTGAAAACCCTGGCCACCCTGAAGCGCAACTTCCCGAACAACCGGCACACGCTCTCGGCACAGTGGGCCCGGATCGAGCGGGCCACCCGGCGCGAGACCGACGTGCCCGTGAAGGACCAGATCGCACTGCTGGAGGAGTATCTCGACCGGTACTGGGCGCAGGCCCATTTCCTCACCGCGGTGGAAAAGCTGGCCTCCTGCCTGCTCAAGGCGAAGCAGATCGAACAACTGGACGCCTTCCTGAGCCACTGCCTGAGCGAGACGAACGCCGACGGCATGGGCGGGATGATCAACATGATCCAGCGCGCTTGCGGCCGTCGCGAAGATTACGAGAACATGGCGAGAATCTACGGCAACGCGGTCGAGAATATCGACTCGAGAGCCCCCGCGTCGATGGCCGTCCGGCTGCTGAACATCCGGTACCTGAGGCAGGCCGGCGACTTCGGGGAGGCCCTGACGAAGACCGAGCAGATCATTCGGGAACGTCCCAAGTCGGCGCACGCGGCGTACTGCGCACTGGAAATGAAACCCGCCCTCCTGGCGGACTCGAAGAAACCGGGCGAGGCCGCGTCGGAACTCGAGGCCGCCCTCCAGACCTTCAGCATCTTTTCTCTGAAGAGCCACCGGAATACGCTCGCGGGGTACCAGGCCGAGGCCGGAGACTTCCGCAAGGCCATCGCCACGCTGACGGACCTCGTTTCCAGGCCTCACTGGCCCTACCGAAAGCAGGAGCTGCTTGAAGAGCGGCACGGCTACGAACTGAAGGCCGGCGACCCGGACGCGGCCAACGCGACCAACGCGGAGATCGCCCGGCTGTTCCCGGAAACGCGCGTGGTCATCGACGCCGGCTTGCGCTCGGTCAGGAACCTACTCAGCGCCGAACGCTTCAACGAGGCCCGCCAGAAGCTTTCCGGCCTGATGGAAACCCACGAGAAGGATCCCGACGTGGCCGGAATGACGTACGGCTTTCTCGACGACTTCGCGGACGAAGCGGTCGTAAAGGCACTTCGAGAGGAATTCATCCAGCACTTCCCGGCCTCGGACGAGGCCCAGGAGGTGCGAAAAGCACTCAAAGTGGCGTTGAAGGACACTCCGACGGAGCAGGCAAAAGCCCTTCACGAAGAGTACCGCTCCTTCGCCGAGGAGAACAACGTCGCGGCGGCCCGGCGCCGCATCGAGAAGCTTTTCGAGGAGTTCCCTTCCAGCGGATACGGGGCCAAGGCGACGAGAGAGCTGGCTGACGCCCTGGAGAAGGCCGAGCGCGTCGAGATGGCGGCCGAACTGAACCTCCTCCTGGTCGAGAAGAACCCGTATCACCGGGGGGCCGCGGAGCGGTTGGCCGACGCCGGTCAAGCCTACCGGAACGTGTCGAAGCACGCCGAGGCGATGAAGGCCTACCGGAAGCTGGTGGACCGTTTCCGGTATGAGCGGCGCTGGGATCAGTACGTGAACGCGGCGGCATCTTCCCTGGCCGCCCAGGACAAGCTGCGGGAGGCCCTGGCGCTGGTGAACGCGGCGGCCGACAGCCTCGGCCAGGGACCCGAGGCGACCGACCTGAGGGCCTACGAGGCCCGTCGGCTGGAAGGACAGGAAAAATGGGACGAGGCCGCGGAAACCATGCTGAGAATCCTCGGACCGAACAGCGCCAACCCACGGTACCGACCTCTTATCGGCGAGGCGTTTCGCTTCATCGTCGTGGCCGGGATGAAAGAGAAGGAAATCGAACTCCTTGAAAACCTGGCCACCAAGTACGAAGGCTGGGACGAGGCCGACCGGATCCGGATCAGCCTGGCCGGAACCCACGCCCGCAAGAAGGAACCCAAGAAGGCCATCGGCATCCTGAAGAAGGTCCAGAAGCGGCACGACGAGTACGAGATCGGGGCCCACGGTCACGGCATGGTGCGGTACCTCAGCAAATACAGCCGCGGCCTGTTCCGGGGAACCGTGGGGTACCACCCGGTGCGCCGCGTCGCGGCCGACATGAGCGGGGGGTACGGCAACTACCTGTACGCCCACACGGCCGATGACATGATCGACTACACGTTGCTGCTGAACGACCCGCAGTCCTACATTGCCCGCGTCAAGAGCCGACTGGGGAAAAGGCTCCACAACAAACCCGACCGGCCGAGAAACTATCGCTCGGGGCTGCCCTACGAGACGAAGAACGTGCCGAAGCCAAGGAGCCACCCCCTGCCGGAACAACGGGCCGTGTACCACCTCGTGGCGAAGATCGATCAGGGTAAGCGACGGATGCAGCAGCGCGTGGACCCGGCCCTGTGGCTGGAGGTCTACCCCCTGTGGCCCCATTATTACCAGAACGACGAGCGAATCCGCAGCGCCGCCTGCTCGCTTTACGGACGCGACGGGAAGAAATACAGCCAGGCGTTCGCCATCCTGAAGAAGAACTACAACCCGCTGGTGTGGATGCCCTATCTGCTGCAGGCCAAGGCTCGTCACGAACGGCACGAAGGCTCCACGTCCAAGGCCGTCAACTTCTACCGCACCCTGGTGAGCCAGTACCCGGATCACGAACTGGCCGCCGGGGCCGCCAACGCCCTCCAGGAACTGGGAGGCCGCGGATAGGGGAAAACGGCCACCTTCTCGCCGTTTCCGGCGTTTGCGGGACAATCCGCTGATGGCGTCCCGAAACGGGCTTGGCACGAGCCCGTTGCCGTGCTATCCTCACATAGTCGGCCGGTGGCCGACGCAAAGAGGACGAATTCATGTCACGGCCTTTGCTTACGGCTCTCGGGGCGTTGCTGGTCATCACGGGGCCAGGCTCGCCCGCCTTCGCGGCCGTATACCACGTGGACGCCGTCAACGGAGACGATGCAACCGGGGACGGCTCCGAGGCCCTCCCCTTCCAGACCCTTTCCCACGTCCGCCCTCTGCTGGCCGGCGGGGATACGGTCATCCTGTATGACGGCAACTACGGAGCCGTCGAGGAACTGGTCTCCGGCGCGCCGCCGGCCGACCTGTTCACGGACTGGGTCACTTACCAGGCAGCCGAGGGCTCCAACCCGCAGATCGAGTACATCCGGTTCGGGAACTACGGCACCATGGGCCCGCAGGACCAGACCGGCGGGTTCGACGCCTACCTGCGTTTCGAGGGCCTCCACGTCCTGGACGGCCTGCAGAGCTACGGCGCCCGCCACTGGGCCCTCGTGGACTGCCTGGTGGAACGCTACGGGCCCTGGACCGGTTCCGTGGACAACATCGAGAAAACCGCCATCTCGTGGCGGTGCGGGACCGACATCCTGATCCAGGACTGCGAGGTCACCAACACCGGCACGGCCATCGGCGGCCGGGGGCACGACGTCCGCATCATCGGCAACCACATCCACGACGGGACGCACGACGGAATCCGCGTCACGGGTTATTGGAACTCGCTGGTCGAAGGGAACGTGATTCACGGTTTCGACGACGGTGTCACCGACGCCGAGGCCGACTGGTCGCGGCACTGTGACCTGATCCACATCTTTATCCCTGGGCCCGGCTACGACGGGTGGCAGAACCACAACGTCATTTTCCGCAACAACATCCTGTATGATGCCGAGGCCCAGATCGTCCAGTTCAACAACTACGGTGGCAATCGCAACGAGATGATCGTCTTCGAAAACAACGTCTTCGGCCCCGGGCATGCGCCGATGTTCAACAACGCCGACGGGTGCGACGGACTGGTGTTCCGCCACAACACGATCGTGTACGCCCCGGACGGGAGGCAGTTCAATCGCTGGCACTGCGACAACTACCTCCTGCGAATCAGCGGAAGCTCAACCGACGTGGAAATCTACAACAACATCCTCGGCAGCACCGGCATCGACAGCGGGGCGGACGTGAACGTCTTCGACTGGAACCTGGTCCAGCTTCTGGGCAACCCCGCCGGCGTAGACGACTCGCGGGCCTACGGCCGATTTACGCTGATCGGCGCGGATCCGCGCTTCGTCGACCCGGAAAACATGGACTACCGGTTCCTGGCCGACAGCCCCGCCATCCACGCCGGCACCCGGGACTTCGCCCCCGACCCGCTCTACGAGTGGGACTACGAGGGCACACCCCGGGACAATCGCCCCGACATGGGCGTCTACGAGTATCCCGAGCTGTCGCCCCCGCCGGAGGATCCCCTGCCCGACTACCCGGGCACCAAGCACGTCTTCGTGGACGACTTCGAGGACGGCCACTACAACGACATCGACCCCTGGCTGGAAGGACCGGACCAGCAGGGCCTGAGCTGGCATCAACCCGACCTCCCGAAGAAGTTCTACGTCACCAACAGCAGCCTGCTCGACCGGAACTGCCTTCTGGAGCCGATCGGTACCAGCGGCGTGGGCCGCGTGGCGTGGATTTTCTCCGACCAGGGCGCGGACTGGACCGACTACGAGTTCGAGTTCGAGGCGTGGAACAGCTACCTGTATTCCGGGGGCGGCCCCCTGCTGCTGGCCCAGAACGAGCAGAACACCTACTGGCTGGACATCTCGCGAAGCAACGGCGACCTCGTCCGGTTCATGACCGACGAAGGCGGGACGCCGACCGAGACGCTGCTCGCCAGTGAGCCGGCCATCGAACTGCCGCATTACGGCGCGCGGCTCTACCACCTGAACATTGTGCACGATCCAGAGGGCATCACCATCGAGGTCGACGCCGACGCCGACGGAACCGTCGAGTTGTCCTACACCGATACGGATCCGTTGGCCCTTCAGAGGTTCGCGACCGGCGGAGTGGGGTTCCACAGCGACACGGAGGATGTGTACCACAGGATCACCTACGACAACGTGGCCGTGGCCGTCGGCGGCTTCCCCGAGGAAGGCCCGGAAATCCAGACCTGGGAGATCCTCGAGAATCACGGGACCGCCGGGGAGGTTGCCGTGACGGTGCTGGACAATCACATCGCCTCGACCCTCGACCGCATCGGCCGCGTGCGGGTGACGTTTACCGGACCCGTGGCACCCGCCACCGTCGACGCCGGCGTGGTCTCGGTGCTCGGGCAACTGAGCAGCCCGCTCCCGGGGATTGTCGCGGACGTTTCGCTCAATCCCGACGGCACGCAGATGACCGTGGATTTCGATCCCCGGCTGCCGAACTTGGACCGCTATGTTCTGACCGTCTCGGACACTGTAACCGGCACGGACGGCCTCCCCCTGGGCGGAAACCGCGACCGGGTCCTTTCGGTCCTGACCGGCGATGTGACCGCCTCGGGGCGCGTCACGGCCGGCGACGCCCTCTTGATCCGCGACAAAGTCGGTTCGTCGCTTGGCCCGCAGAACGCGCGTTACGACGTTGACGGCAGCGGTGTGATCACCGCGCTGGACATGCTCACCGTTCGAGCCTTCCAGGGCCAGAGTCTGGAGTAACAACGGCCCGCCCCGTGGCCCTGCCGAGTTTTTCATTTCGGCCTGTCTTCCCTGCGGATTCTCGCCGCCGGTTCGCAGGTACCCGGTGAGTACCTACGGGCCCCTCGGTTGTTGCCGTGCCAGCCGGCCCCTACCGGGCGAGAAAAACGGCCGACCCCGGTTAAGCCAGGGCCGGCCGTTCGTTGATTTTAACCATTGCCCCGCTTGAGATCACGGGATCGTAATGCTGTTCAGCACCCGGTTCATCTGGACCTTGTCGATCGCGTTCACGAACCCGTCTCCCGTCAGGTCGTAGGCCCGGTCATCATACGGCGTCTCGATCGAGTTCAACCGCTTGTTGAAGTACACCTTGTCGATGGCGTTGACGTAGCCGCTGCCGTCGACGTCTCCCAGCGGGCGTACGGTCACGGTCGTGTCGACCGATCCACCCCCGCCGACATCGCCCGCCACGTACACGTGGAGGTTGCACTCGCCCGTTCCGCTTTCGTAGGCTCGGCCGCCCAGAAGGTGCCACACCAGGGGATTGGCCGTCGCCTGGGGCGTCACGTCGCCTGATCCACCGGTCTTGGTGATCTGCACTATGTAGCTGCTGTTTCCGTTGTAGTCCTCGTAAACGCTCAGAGTCAGCACAACCTTGTGCCGATCCTGCGTGGTCGTCGGCGTGTTCTGGTATGTCCAATCCCAGTCCGTAGCTGTATGTACGGTGAACGAGATGCCGCTCTTGGAGGCCTCGGCTGTGTTTCCATAGCCGCCGATGTTCACGCGGCCACCCGCGGGAGCCGGTTCCAGGTCATAAGCCAGGGACGGATTGCCCATGTCGATCATGTTGCTGATATTGGTATCCTGTACCCACGAATCGGTCGCCGGGTCGTAGCGCCCCACCATCGACTGGACGTGGTAGTCGCCCGCAGTGGGGGAAAACGCCGGGTCGACGTTAATATTGTTTGCCCCGGTGTTCAGTGTGGACCCCGCTTCTTCGTACACCGGGGTGAAGCCGCCGTCGATGCTGCAGTAGTCTACGTTTACCTCCGCAGTGCCTTCCAGCGAAAGCTGGTCCCCCTCGTCGTTCTTGGCCTGGTTGCCCCAGAGGATGGAGCTGTCGAGGGTGGTGGCCCCGCTGAACCAGCAGGCCACGGCGCCGCCTCGCCCCACGCGCGTCAGCGGCCCGCCGGGGTCACTGATGTCGCTGCCCAGCGCATCGTTGTCCGCCACGGTGTTGTTCTCGATCGTGGCAATGGCGTCGTACCCGACGAAGACGCCGCCCCCCACTTCGCCGGCGGTGTTCCCGTCGATCACGTTGCTCTTCAGAAACGCCGAGCACGCCTCGAAGCAGGCCACTCCGCCCCCGTCCCACTCCGCG
>CAZGEE010000035.1:0-9935 GCA_964525035.1 uncultured Anaerolineales bacterium | reverse complement strand
CGCCGGAATCTCCAGACTCACCTCGCTGACGGCCGGAGTGTCCCCGTAATAGACGCTGAAGTCCCGGGAGGCGATGTGGGTTCGCTGCTCGCCCGGGAGCGGTTCGTATTCGTTCACCGCCGCCCCGACGCTCTGCGGGCCGAGGGCGGCATCGCCTGGTCCGGCGGAGCCGGCGTTATGGGTCTGGGGGTCATTCATCCGGCAACTCCCTATCCTCTCAGTTTACGGGATACCCGTGCCCGGAGCCAGATGGCGAAGACGTTGAGGGCCAGTACCATGGCCACCAGGACCGTGGCCATCCCGTACTGGACGTGGCGGACCTCTTCCTCGGCCTCGTGCTCGGTGGCCATGCTGTATATGTTCCAGGGCAAGGCCGGTGTTCCCTCGCTGAACAGCTCTGTCGGAGCCAGCGCGGGCCCCAGACTGACTGCCGCGGTAAAGATGATCGGAGCGGTCTCACCGGCCGCGCGACCCATGCTGATAATCGTACCGGTCAGGATACCCGGCAAGGCGGCCGGCAGAATGACCGTCACGACCGTCCGCCACTTCCCGGCCCCGACACTGAGCGCGGCTTCCTTGTAGGTCATCGGCACCGCCCGGATGGCCTCTTCCGAGGCCCGGATTACCGTGGGCAGGATCAGCAGTCCCAGGGTCAGCGACCCGGCCAAAACGTTTCTTGTATGCGAAACGCCGAGCAACGGGAAAGGCTGCTTGTGGAAAAGAAAGTTGATGAAGAACGCGAGGCCGAACAGGCCAAAGACAATACTCGGCACTCCGGCCAGCGTGCTGATAAAGGTCCGCAGGACGCTGACGACGCGGCTGGTCGGGTCGGCGTACTCGGCCAGGTAGACGGCCGTAAGCACGCCCATGGGCACCGCGAAGATCATCGCGCCGACCGTCAGGTAGAACGTGCCGAGGATGCAGGGCCAGATGCCGCCGAAGAGGTTCGCGTCGACCGGTTCGAGCGTGAAGAAGCCCCAGTAGAAGGTCCACTCGGGCAACATCATCGCCTCGATATTCTGTCCCAGCTCGTCGAACATCGGCTCCAGGGAGGTGCCCGCGAACAGCTCCTTCCGGGGCTTCATCGTCTTCTCGCCGAAGCCCTCCCCGCTGTAGTCCCAGTCCTCATAATACAGCACCTTATCCAGGGTCGCCCGGGTGCGGTCCCATCGGGTCTGTCCGTACTTGTCTCGCGGCATGGGAGACCGCGCTTGTTGCAGCGGGTTGGGCCCGAAGAGGTGATAGAGTCCCTCCTCGACCTTCTCGAGGTGCCCAGCCAGCGTTGCCTTGCGGCGGCCGCCCAGCGTTTCCAGCTCTTCCCGGAACGCCCTGGCGTGTTCGAACACCGGCGCCCGGGCCAGGCGCGCCTTGCGGACCTGGGTCTCGACCTCCTCGGTCTCACCTATGCCGAAGCGCTTGTGCAGGAACTCCCGGTGTTCCACCGTGCCGCGGAACACGAACGCCTGGACGCCGCGGTACACGATAGGCAGCAGGATCACCGCCAGGCTGGCGGACATGAGGACGATGCTCGTCACGCCGAGGCCCGTGAACGAACGATCTAGCATTTTGCGGGTCGATAGTTGCATGGTCTATTTGCCCAGTTTCTTCCGTCCGCGTCGCACGATCCACTCGCTGGCCAGATTGCACAGGAGCGAGAACACGAGCAGGCACAGGGCCATGGCGAAGAGCACGTGGTACCGGGACGACCCCGTTGTCTGATCGGCCTCGCCCATCTCGCCCGCGATGGTGGCAGTCAGTGTCTTCACCGGCTCCAGAAGGTCATACCACGGTTCCGGAATCTGTGTCGCGTTGCCCGAGGCCATCCAGACGACCATGGTCTCGCCGACCGCGCGCATGATGCCCAGGATCACGGCGGCGAAGATTCCGCTGCGCGCCGCCGGCACGATCACCTTCAGGATCGTCTCCGCCCGGGTGGCCCCCATGGCGTAGCTTCCCTCCCGGAGTTCCCTTCCGGCGGCGGTCAGCGCGTCCTCCGACACGCTGACGATGGTCGGCAGCGCCATGATCCCCAGGATGATCGACGCATTCAGCGCGTTCGTCCCGCTCGAGATATGGAGGTGAAACAGGAAGCCCCACGAGCCGGCAAGGCCCCAGGCGCAGAGTCCCCCGAGCCCGGCGATCATGATCAGTCGCGCGAGCCGGCGGCTCGCCCCGCGCAGCTTATCGGCAGCGACGTCGCTGATGACGAAAACGGCAAGGGCGGCCAACGGAGCCAGAATGACCAGCACGGCCACCGCGAGGACCGGCCCGCCGTGGTTCTGAAGCAGCGGGGCGAACACCACCAGGGCGAAAAACCCGTACGCCACGGACGGAATCGCCGCCAGGACTTCCACGACCGGCTTGACGGCCTGGCGAACGGAGAACGGAAGGACGTCGCTGAGGCACACGGCCGCTGCGACGCCCAGGGGTACGGAAAAGAAGATCGCCCCCGCGGTCACGAGGCCTGTGCCGAAGAAGATCGAGAGCGACCCGAAGGAGGGATCGTCCGCCGCCGGATGCCACTGAGTGCTGGCGAAGAACTCCCTGAATCCTTCGAGCCGAAAAAACGGAATCGCGTCCTTGGCGATGAAGTAGAAGATGAACAGCACCGCGAGCGTGCTGCTGGAGGCCACCAGGAACAGAAAGGCCTGGATCAGAGAAGCACCAACCCGCTTGAGCAGGGTGGTGCTTCTCTTCTGGAGCAGCGCAACATCCCGGCCGATCCGGGTGTCCGGTTGCCGGTTGCTGTTGCTACCCGCCATCCGTTGATCCCGTCAACAGGGCCGGCGACCCCTCGCCCGCTTGCGGCGCCGGGCGGAGATCAATACTTCGTCAACGGGACAAACCCGATGGACTCGATGATCTCCTGCCCCTTCTTCGTGTAGTGCATCGTGACGAAGGCGTGAAGGTGCGAGCCCAGTTTCGGGTACCCGTTCGTGAACATGAACAGCGGACGGGCCACCGGGTACTGCCCCGAGGCGACGGTGCCCTTGTCCGGGTACACCCCGTCGACCTCGATCGCCTTGACCTCCTCGTCCACGTAGCCCAGGCCCAGGTATCCGATGGCCGCCGAAGTGCTCTTGATCCGTCGCCGCATCATCCCGTTCGAATTCACGCGCTCGACGCCGTCGGCCTCGGCTTCCTTGTGCATGACCAGGTTCTTGAACGTGTCAAACGTGCCGCTGTTGGTGTCGCGGCTGATGACGACGATCTCCCGGTCCGGCCCACCCAGCTCCTTCCAGTTCGTGATCTTTCCGAGGTAAACGTTCTTCACCTCGTCGCTGCTCAGGCCCTTGACGGATACCGGGTTGCTCGGGTGGACGCAGACGGCGATCCCGTCCATGGCGACGACGTGCGCCACCGGGAAAATGCCCTTGTCCACTGCCGCCTTGAACTCTTTGTCCTTCATGAAACGCGACATGTTGGCGATGTCGCACGCCCCGTTGACGAGGCTCTTGGCGCCGTTCCCGCTGCCCGACTCGCTCACGGTGACGTTGACGTCTGGGTGAAGGCTCATGTAATGCTCGGCAAAGGCCTTGGCGATCGGACCGACCGTCGTGGACCCGTCCAGAACCAGCTTGTTCTCGCCGGCTCCGTCGCTCTGGGCCATCACCAGGCCCACCAGCGGAAGCTCGGCCGCAAGACCCAGTACCGCCACCATCAGCAGGATTCCACTCACGCGTCTCTTCTCTTTCATGACCTCCTCCTCCCATGGACCGGACTGATTGTACCCCGCTATTGTTAGGGTATGACTAAGGACCCGGCCTGCCGGGCCCTTTTTCCTAGAACTTTAACTTCATGTCCACCTGGAGACGGTGATAAAAGGGCTTTTCGCCGCCGTGGGTGAAACTGCCTTCCTCCTGGCAGAAGTATGTGGCCCCGAGGCTGGCGTGCTCGGCCACGGCGTAGGTTACCCCCACGCGGTGCCCGGTGCCGTTGGTGCCCCCGCCGAACGAGTCACTGTCGGTGAAGGCTCCCATGACGGAATCCGGCTGCACCTCGCGGTAATCGTACTTAACTTCCCAGGTGCCCGGCTTCTTGGCCTTGCCGAGCTTGCAGCCGACCAGCCAGCCGAAATCGTTTTCGCTGAAGGCCGGGTTGTCGTCCGCGCCGGCGTTTATGGCGAAGTCGCCGAAGACAGTGAACGGCAGGTTGGCGATCGGGAAACCGAACTCGACGAAGGGATTTACGATATTGTAGTCGGCGAGGAAATTGGTGCCGTCGTTCGAGTTGCCGAAGAAGTCCGCATTGCCGTCGCCGTCAAAGTCGTACCCGGGCATGCTCTCCACGTTGGCGTAGTCGTAGTAAGAGCAGCCGGCCAGCAGGTAGACGCCCTCGCCGAGTTGCGGCAGCCCGCTCTTCAGATAGCCTTGTGCGCCCCAGAGGCTCTGGTCGGCCGTGCGGACCACGTCCCGGTCGAGATAGAAGCCCCCGCCGCTCAGGTACAGGGTCAGGTTGTCGGCCAGCGGGGTCTCGTAGTTCGCCGCGATACCCTCCGGAGCCAGGTCGCCGTCGAAGATCAGGTCGCTCTTGCCGCCGGCCTTGTAGAATGGAACCCCCATCTTGCCGGCGGTGAGCTTCAGGGCCTTTGTCGCCTTGGGCTCGTAGGTGACGTACGCCCGGTCCAGCATGAAGTTCTTGGTCGTGAACCAGCCGTCCAACGTCTGGTTCGTGGAGACCGGATCGTCGTTGCCGGTCACCATGCGGGCCCCGAACGCCCATTCGTCGTTGACGCGGGCCTTCAGGCCCAGCCGAAAGCGAATCCGGTGCCGGTTGCGGTCGCGGGCGTCGTCCGCCCGGTCCCCCTCGTTCCGCCACTCGTGCCGATACCGGAAATCTCCGCTGAGTTTCCAGTTCGCGACCCACCCGAGGTCCTGCTTCATCGCGGCGGTTTCCTGCTTGATCATTGCCACGACGTGCTCGCGCTGCGCCTGGAGGGCGTCCCGGCTGTTTCCAACACTGCCCACCTCGTGTTTCAGGCGGTCGATTTGCTCCTGCTGTCGCTGAATCGTTTGGCGCATGGCCCGAAGCTGCTCCTGCACGGTCGGCAGGTCGCCCGCTTGGTCGCCGGCGCACAGGGGCCCGGCGAGCGCCAGGACCATCCAAGCGGCCCCCATTAGCTTTCCAAAGTTCAGTTTCTCCATACGCTTGCTCCTCCCGATCCGTGACCAGTGCGAGCGGGTTTGGAGCGCCACCGCGGCGCTCCGACTACCCGTCTGTGGCGCCATAGGTATAGGAGACGGATGTGAGCGGGCGCTGAAAGGCGAGTTAAACGTGGGTTAAAGGCGTTTGCGGAGTCGTCGGAAGATGGAGGGTGAAGGCACTTCCCCGGCCCACGGTGCTTTCGACCGTTACCCGACCCCCGTGGGCCTGGGCGATGTGCTTGACGATGGCCAGACCAAGGCCGGTCCCGCCCAGATCGCGGCTCCGGGCCTTGTCGACGCGGTAAAACCGCTCAAAGATCCGCGGGAGGTCCTCCGCGGGAATGCCGCATCCTCGGTCGCGCACGGTGGTCCGCACCTCGTCCCCCTCGGGCCGGGCCTCGACCCAGACGGTTCCGCCCGGCTCACTGTACTTGATGGCGTTGTCGAGCAGGTTGCTGATCGCCTGCTCGAGCAGGCGCGGGTTGATCCGGGCGGGCAGGTTGTTCGGGCACCCCAACGTGTCCAGCGTCACGTTCCGCTCGTCGGCACGGCTCTGGCGGCTCTCCGCGGCGGAGCGGATCACCCCGGTCACGGACGTCTCGACCGTGTCGATCGGGCCTTTGCGGGCCTCCTGCTCGATGCGGGAGAGGCTCAGCAGGTCGTCGATAATCGCGCCCAGCCGGTCCGCCTGGTTTGCGATGATGTCGAGGAACCGTTTGCCCTTGGCCGGATCCTCGGCGGCTCCCTCGCGCAGGGTCTCGACGAATCCCTGAATGGAGGTGACCGGGGTCTTCAGCTCGTGCGAGACGTTGGCCACGAAGTCGCGCCGGAGACGTTCGAGCTGTCGCAGCCGCGTGACGTCGCGCAACATCGTCAGCACGCCGATCTCCTTCTCGCCGGGGCCGTGAATAATACTCCCGTTGACCTCCACCTGGTGTTCTCCGTCGGCCGCGTCGACGCTGATTTCCTCGCTGGTGTCGTGCTTCGACGACCACACCCGGCCGACCAGCTCCTGGAGAACGGGATTGCGAATTACCTCGGCAAGGGCCCGCCCTTTGACCCCGCCGGGATCCGGGACGTTGAACATCCGCGCGGCGGCGTCATTGATGCTGATCACCCGCTCCGATCCGTCGACCGCCAGGACGCCTTCACTCATACTCGAGAGCACCGCGGCCAGCTCCTGCCGTTGCTGCATGATCGTGCGGATGCGCCGGTCCAGTTGCTCGGCCATGCTGTTCAGCGACTCGGCGAGGCCCGCCATTTCGCCCGCGGCACCGGAGACCACGAGTTTTTCCGTGAAGTCTCCCCGGGCAAAGCGGTCGGCGCCGCGGCGCATTTCCTCGAGCGGGCGGCTGATCCATCGCGAGATCCACAGGGAAAGCAGTGACGCCACGATCGTGACCGCTATGGCGCCGACGATGACCTTCCACGTCACCGCCCCGATGGCCTCGGCCAGGTCCGTCAGCGGGAGGGAAAGGCGGAGCACGCCGAAGCGTTCACCGTCCAGGTCGAGCGGAATGGCGACGTACATCATCTCGATGCCCAGGGTCGGGCTGGGTCGCCGCGATACACCGTGACCGGTTTGCAGCGCGTCGCGGATCTCGGGGCGATCGCTGTGGTCGCGCATCTGCGCCGGGTCCTCTTCCGAGTCTCCGATCACGTTGCCGCTGCGCAGGACCACCGTAACACGCACCCCGGCCACCGGTGCCACCCGGTCGCACGCGGGGTCCACCGCCCGGCGAAGGGGCGCGAGCAGGCTTTTTTTGTTGATCGCCTGGGCGGTGTCGCCGAGCGGGGTGACTACATCGCGAATCCTTCGCTCAATGAGGTGGGCTTTCTGCTCGAGTTCACGCTGCTTGCTGGGGTAATAGAAGGACTCGATCCACGAGACGGCGGCGATCCCGAGGGCCAGGGTGCAGAACAGGATGACGACCAGGTACGTGCCGTACAGGCGCCACAAGAGCCTTGGATTGGCCATGCCCTAGTCGCCCTTAAAACGGTAGCCGACTCCGCGAACCGTTTCGATGAGCTCGCCGCATGGGCCCAGCTTCCTGCGAAGCGAAACGATGTGCACGTCGACCGAGCGGTCCGTGACCGCGACATCCTCGCCCTGGGCTCCGTTGACGATCTGGTATCGCGTGAACACCCAGCCGGGACGCCGGGCCAGGAAGTGAAGGATGCGGAACTCCGTGTACGTCAGCTGGACCGGTTTGCCCTTGGCCAGGACTTCGTGCCGACCGGGGTCGATCGTCAGGTCGCCCGCCCGGAGGGTCTCCCGGTCGTCCGGCGTGCGAACGGCTCGCCGCCGGAGCACGGCCTTGACCCGGGCCACCAGCACGCGGGGGCTGAACGGCTTGGTGATGTAGTCGTCGGCCCCCAGCTCGAGCCCGGCGACCACGTCGGCCTCCTCACCCTTGGCCGTCAGCATCACGACCGGGATGTTCCGTGTGTCGACGGCTTCCTTCAACTGCCGGCACACTTCGAGGCCGTCGATGCCGGGCAACATCAGGTCCAGGACCACCAGGTCGGGATGCCCCATGCGCGCGGCGTCCAGTGCCTCTTCGCCCGTGGCCGCGCACTGCACCGCGTACCCTTCCCGGGCCAGGTTGTATTCCAGCAGCTCGAGAATGTCTTTCTCGTCGTCGACGACCAGGATATTGCTTTTTCCCATACCCGGCCCCCTCCTCACAGGGTCAAGGGTCGCGCGCCAAAGTATACCGGCTGCGCGAGGATTTCGCTAGCGCCGCGTGAGGACCCGGTTAGCACAAGAGTTTCGGCTTCCGAACCCCCACGATCGTCCGTGTCCGGCCCGACGGACTCAGCGACGCGAATCGCGCGTAGACGCCGGGTTTCGCTTGGTGTAGGGTGGCCCGCGAAACCGGAGGCGGAGCGAATTGCCACAGGAGGAGTCTCGTGGATCCAATCACGCTGGAGAATGACAAGCTGCGACTGGAATTCGACCGGCGGACGGGGGCGCTCGTCTCGGTGCGTGCCCTTGAGAGCGGTTGGGAGGTGCTCGACCGGCCCGCGGTGGGCCTGTCGTTTCGCCTGCTGGTGCCCACGCGCCCCATGAGCGACTGGCACAGCGAAGGGCGGCGCAACAACCCGGTGCTCGGCGAGGAGCAGGAGCTGACCTCCGCCACGGTCGCTCCGAGCGGGCGCGAGGTCGGCTTCGTCTGGGACGGCGTGACGAGTACCCACTCGGCCCCGCTGCCGATCAAGGTGACGGTGGAGGTGCGCCTGGACGACCGCCAGGCCGTGTGGACGGCCACGGTCGAGAACCGGTCGGCGTACCCGGTCGAGAACGTCTATTGTCCCTACCTGCGCGACGTGCGGCCGCCGCCCGGGGCCGAGGTGCTGCGAAGTTTCGCGCTCGGCTACGCCGACCCGGTGGAGCGCGACCTGTGGCCGACCTTCGAGAACACGCGCGGCTACTTCGGCAACGACCGGCCGATCCAGGTGATCGGCACCGCGCCGACCTCGCCGTTCTGTCTGCTGCGCGGCGAGCGGGAGGGTCTTTACGTGGGCGTCGCCTCCCCGGAGGTGGAACTCGTGGCCTTCTGCGCCGAGCTCGATCCCGGGTACGACAGCTCCATCGACTCCCACATGCCGGCCGACCGCGAGATCGCAGGTCGGCTCGTGGCCACGCGCTTTGCGGCGGTGCACGTCCCGCACGTCGGCCCGGGCGAGACGCGCCGCCTCACCCCGATCGCTGTGGAACCGTACCGCGGCGGGTGGCAGCAGGGGGCCGACGTCTACAAGGCCTGGCGAAGCACCTGGATGACGCCCGCCGAGCCGCCGGCGTGGGCACGCGACATCCACGCCTGGCAACAGGTCCACGTCACCTCGCCCGAGGACGAGCTCCGGATGCGCTTCACGGACCTGGTCCGCGTGGGCGAGGAGTGCGCTCGCCACGGCGTGAAGGCCATTCAGCTCGTCGGCTGGACCGACGGGGGACAGGACCAGGGCAACCCGTCGCACGATCCCGATCCGCGGCTGGGCACGTTCGAGGAGCTCCGCGAGGCCGTCCGGAGGATCCAGACCAAGGGCGTCAAGGTCGTCCTGTTCAGCAAGTTCACCTGGGCGGACCGCGGCACGGAGGACTTTCGCACCACGTACCGGCGCATGGCCGCCAAGGACCCTTACGGCGACTACCCGGTCTACGGCGGATACCAGTACCAGACGATGACACAGTTCTTGGACCTGAACACCAAGCGCCTCGTGCCGATGTGTTTTCTCGACGAGGAGTACCTTCAGGTGTGCGAACGGGAATTCGCCAAGACGGTCGGGCTCGGCGCCGCGGGCATTCTCTACGACGAGTCGCAGCATCACTCGCCGGCGCTGCAGTGCTTCGACGCCGACCACGGCCACCGGTACGGCGCCTGCGTCTACGCCAACGACCGCGAGCTGATCCGCAGATTGCGCCGGCAGGCCCCGGAGGACTTCCTCTTCGCCGGCGAAGCCTGCTACGACTGGCAGCGCGAGGTCTACCACCTGTCCTATTTCCGGACGTGGAACCCCCGGCACGTTCCCGTCGTCCGCTACCTTGTGCCGCACGCCCTGATCATGACCGCCGTGACGGGCTTCAACGACCGCAACATGATCAACCAGTGCCTGCTCTACCGCTATGTGGTGAGCTACGAGCCCTTCAACTTCAAGGGTCGCCTGGACGACTTCCCCGACACGGTGGCCTACGGCCAACGGATGGACGCCCGTCGCCGCGAGCTGCGTGAGTGGTTCTGGGACGGGGAGTTCCGCGACACGGTCGGGGCGACGGCGACGGTCGACGGC
>CAZGEE010000034.1:1117-9979 GCA_964525035.1 uncultured Anaerolineales bacterium | reverse complement strand
GCCTCGTGGCCATGGCCGATCAGGCCTTCGTCGGCTTCAAGGGCGTTGGCCAGAACGGATGGGCGGCGATGCCCACGTTCGGCTGGGGCGCGAAAAACCACCAGCTCTGGTGGGTCGTGGTCAGCACCATCGTGCTCGGCGTGGGCATCGGCGTGCTGGCCCAGCCGCAACTGGCCGTCAGGTTTATGACCGTCAAGTCGAAGCGGGAACTGAACCGCGCGGTCCTGATGGGGGGCGTCTTCATCCTGATCATGACCGGCGTGGCCTTCACCGTCGGGTCGCTGAGCAATGTCTATTTCGCCAAACACGAGGCAATCGAGGGGCGGATCGTCGGGACGACTGACAAGGCTATGGTGGTGGCCAAGCAGATGCGGCTGAAGGACACGAGCATCCCCTGCAAGCTGCTGCACATCGATGTGGACGGGGACGGCACCGCCGACACGCACGTGGTAGCCGAGGGACTGGGCAAGGCGGCCGCCATCATGCCCAAGGCGGAGGTGACCGAACTCGAGGATGGGCAGGTGGTCGTCCGGCCGCGTTCCAACAGCTTCCTCCGCGCCGTGGTCCACGATGCCGTAAAGGACAAGTGGATGTTCAACGGCGACAGCATCATCCCGACATACATCCGCAGCGCCATGCCGCGGTGGTTCGGGCTGGTCTTTCTCCTGACGCTCCTGGCGGCGGCGATGAGTACGCTCTCGAGCCAGTTCCATGCAGTCGGCACGAGCATCGGGCGCGACGTCTACGAGCAGTTGAGCCCGGGACGGCCCAGTGAGGGCCGGAGCATTACGGTCGTCCGAGTCGGCATCGTGGTCGGCATCCTGATCGCGCTGTTCTTCGGCTTCGTGGCCCGCGGAGGCTACATCGTCGCCCGGGCGACGGCGATCTTCTTCGGCCTCTGCGCGTCGGCGTTCCTTCCGGCGTTCGTGGGCGGGCTGTTCTGCCGCCGGGCTACCAGGGCAGGAGCCATTGCCTCGATGATCGTGGGGTTCTCCGTGACGGCGTTCTGGCTGGTCTTCGTCCAGGCTAAGAATGCCGACGCGATCGGCATCGTCTACTGGTTCACCGGGGATAAGCCGAGTATCCTGGCAAGCCACCCCACGTGGCCCGTGGTCGACCCGCTGGTGGTGGCGCTGCCGCTGTCGGTCCTTACGATGATCGTGGTGAGCCTGCTGACCAGGCCGCCGGGCGAGGAACAACTGGCCCGGTGTTTTGCTCGCAAGCGCTGATCGGAAACGGATACGGGCAAAGGCGTTCCGAAACGAAAACAGTTCGACGAACGGGAAAGGAGCGAGTGACTCGTGAGAGGAAAGCGATTACTGCAGGGAGTTTCCGTGGGAGTCGCACTGTGGATTTTGGCGGTTGCCGCTCCGGTGATCGCGGCCGAGCAGGCGTCCGAGGCGGCTGAGAAGGGTGCGGAGGAGGTCTCGGCCGAGGCAGAGTCGAAGGCCGCCGAGAAGGCCGCGCCCGAGGAATGTGACCGCCGTCTGTTGCTCATCGACCCCGAGTGGGTCAAGAAGAGCAAGCAGCCCGTGCCGTGGCTGAAGTGGGGGGCCGACCTTCGGCTGCGCGAAATCTGGGGCGACAATATCACGACGCTCGATGAGAGCACGGCGGGTCACGAACGCCACTTCCAGCGGTACCGCGGCCGCGTCTGGGCCAGCATCCTCCCGCACGAGGACATCTCGCTCAATGCCCGCCTGGTGTGGGAGCCTCGTGTCATTCAAAAACCCAAGGGGGCTCAGCGCTGGATCTGGGACGAGGTGCTGTTCGACCGCCTGAACGTCACCTGGCGGAACATCGCGGATCTGCCGCTGACGGCCACGATCGGCCGACAGGACATCATCCTGGGCGACGGGTGGCTCGTGCTGGACGGCACTCCGCTGGACGGCTCGCGGACCATCTACTTCAACGCGTATCGCCTGACGTGGGAAGCCAAGGAAATTGACACCACGTTCGACGCCATCTACATCGACAACGACGACGAGGGCGGCCGGTGGATCAAGCCGTTCAACAACAATCATCGCCAGATCGCCGAGCAGGACGAGCGCGGCCTGATCTTCAACGTGGCCAACACCTCGCTGGAGAACACCCGTGCCGAAGGCTACTACATCTACAAGAAGGACCACGCGCGGGTAGCCACGGCCGCTCCGCTGGCCAGCCACGATAGTGACATGCACACGATCGGCACCCGGTGGCAACACGACTTCAATGACCACTGGCGCGTACGGGCCGAGGGCGCCCACCAGTGGGGCGAGAAGAACAACCAGACGCTCCAGGCCTTCGGATTCAACAGTCGGGCCACCTACTTCTGCCGGGACGACCTTGACACGCAGTTCCGCCTGCATTACGAGTTCCTCTCGGGCGACGATCCGGACAGCGCGGCCATCGAGGGCTTCGACCTCCTCTGGGCGCGGTGGCCCCGCTGGAGCGAGCTCTATATGCCGTATACCCACACGGCCGAGACGGGTCGGCCCGCCGCGGTGAACAACCTGCACCGGGTGGCCATGGGCTGGACGTGCAACCCCAACGAGGTGATGGAGCTCTGTGCGGATTACCACCTGCTCTGGTCCGACGAAAACAACATGGGCACCAATCCACGCTACAGCGACGGCGGCACGTTCCGCGGGCAGTTGCTGACCGCCTGGTTGAAATACAAGTTCAACCAGCACGTGAGCGGGCACCTGTTGACCGAGTTCTTCTTCCCGGGCAACTATTACACCGACGCGGCCAACGATGCGGCGACCTTTCTGCGGTACGAACTGGTCTTCAGCTGGTAAGGCCAGGCCCCGCCGAATTGGGCGGGCAAAACCGGCGAGTCCCGTTATAATACGCCCCGGCCCGGCGCCGCGTTCCCGACGGGAAGCGCCGGGCGGGGCGTTGCCGTGCGCCCGGCGACGTTCCGGACGCAGCGAGTTCTGAAACCGGACGGGGGAACACGATGCTTACGGACCTTTGGAACGACGCGGCGGGCACGTTTCATCCCGCGAGCACTCCGGATTATCTCCCGAGGGAGGCGTTACGGGAGCTTCAGCTCCAGCGGCTCAAGGCGGTCGTGGAACGCGCCTACAACCAGGTGGCCTTGTTTCGAGAGCGGATAACCGAGCGCGGCATGACGCCCGCCGACGTTCGCTCGCTGAACGATATCGCAAAGCTCCCGTTCATGGTCAAGAACGACCTGCGCGACACCTACCCGTTCGGGCTGTTCGCCAGCCCCATGAGCGAGGTGGTGCGCCTGCACGCGTCCAGCGGGACCACCGGAAAGCCGATCGTCGTGGCCTATACGCACGAGGACGTCCGGGTGTGGTCGAGCGTGATGGTCCGCACGTTCGCCGCGTGCACCCTCCACCGGGGGGACGTGATCCAGAACGCATACGGCTACGGGCTGTTCACCGGCGGGCTCGGCGCCCACTACGGGGCCGAGGCCCTGGGCGCGACCGTCATTCCGATCTCGGGCGGGAACACGGACCGGCAGATCATGCTCATGCGCGATTTCGGTTCCACCGCCCTGTGCTGTACACCGAGCTATTTCGCCTACATCGTGGAGCGCGCGGCGGAGATGGGCGTCGACATCCGCGAGCTCCCGCTGCGGGCGGGCATCTTCGGAGCCGAGCCGTGGACCGACGAGATGCGCACGCACCTCGAGGCGGCGGGCGGCATCAAGGCCTACGACATCTACGGGCTGTCGGAGATCATCGGCCCCGGCGTCGGCAGTGAGTGCCGCGCCCAGCAAGGCCTCCACATTTTCGAAGACCACTTCTACCCCGAGATCATCGATCCCGAGACCGGGGAAGTGCTGCCCGACGGAGAGGAGGGCGAGCTCGTCCTCACCACGCTCAGCAAGCGGGCGATGCCCGTCATCCGTTATCGCACACGCGACGTGACCTCCATGATCCCCGAACCGTGTCCGTGCGGGCGCACCGTTCGGCGGATTCAGCGCATCAGCCGCCGAAGCGACGACATGTTCATCATCCGCGGGGTCAATGTCTTCCCGTCCCAGGTCGAGGCCGCGCTGCTGGCCGTCGAGGGAACCCTGCCGCACTACCAGATCCTTCTGACGCGCAAGAAGGGCCTCGACCAGATGCAGGTCCAGGTGGAGGTGACGCAGGAGTTCTTTACCGACACCGTCCGCTCGCTGGAGGACCTGCAGGGCAAGCTGGCCCATGCGCTCGAAAGCACCATCGGCATCCGGGCCGACGTCCGACTGGTCGAGCCCCATACCATCGAACGCAGCGTCGGCAAGGCGAAGCGCGTGGTCGACAAGCGCGACGAGTAGGCGCGCGGCCACCCCCCGAGTACGTTTTTCAGTGACCCCACGCGGAATTTCAAGCATCCGCTGTCGACGGAAGGCCCCACGCTGTGTGCCGGCCGTGTTACGGATTGGCAAAGCTGTTGTCTCGCTGCCCGGGGTCTGGGACGCGGAAGCGGAAGGTTCGCCACCTAATTCTCTCGCTCCCATTGGGTTATACTATACGGACGGCTGCGTTTGACGGTCGGACCCGGGTGAGCGTGCATGTCATCGCCTGAGGACTGAGGTGGGCCGCCGTGGGTCTTCGGGAGAGAAACGCGACAGGAGGCTTTTGGCTCGACATCCATGACGGAGAGTGTATCATTCGATGCAGGCGGGTGGCTGTCCCGACCGCAAGAGCTCAAAGAGAGGAGAGACTTGGGTATGAAACGCACGATTTGTTGCTGCGCATTGCTGGGCTTTCTCGCGGGGTGTGCGGCCTCGGCGGCCGAGTCCGGAGAGTCCGTCACGGTGGTCAAGGCGGAGCCGGAGGTCCAGGGAGGCGCGGAAAACGGCGGCCTCGGGCAATTGGACTTCCGCCGGGTCGTCAAGGACGCCAAGGCCCGGGTGTTTCCGGCGGTCATGTTCATCAAGTGCCTCCGCGAGAGCCACGAATCAGGAAAGAAGATCGGCCAGGAGATCTCCGGCAGCGGGGTGCTCATCTCGCCGGACGGCGAGGCGCTGACAAACTGGCACGTGGTCGACAAGGCCATCGACGTCCGGGGTCTTCTGTTCAACGGCCAGGCGCTGGACGCGGAGGTCCTGGGGTCGGACAAGGACACCGACCTGGCGCTGCTTCAACTGAATTTGCCGGAGGGCAGCGAGCCGCTGCCGCGTGCCGAACTGGGCGACTCGGACGCGCTGAACGAGGGCGACTTCGTCATGGCCATGGGGGCCCCATGGGGTATGAGCCGTTCGGTGTCGATCGGCATCGTCTCCTGCCGCAAACGCTACCTGCCGGATCACAGCGAGTACAGCCTCTGGCTTCAGACGGACGCGGCGATCAGCCCGGGCAACTCCGGCGGGCCGCTGGTCAACACGGACGGCGAAGTGGTCGGGATCAACACGCGTGGCATCATGATCGGCGGAGACATGGGCTTCGCCATCCCCTCGAATACCATCCGTTTCATCGCCGACCAGCTCCGGGAGCACGGGAAGGTCGATTGGAGTTGGACCGGTCTGCAGCTTCAGCCGCTGAAGGACTTCGACCGCGACATCTACTTCGAGGCCGACGAAGGAGTGGTCGTGGCGGGCACCGACCCGGAGAGCCCCGCCCGGCGCGCCGGCTTCCAGCCGAACGACCGGATCGTCAAGGTCAACGGGGAGCCGATCACCGTCGAGCGCGAGGAAAATCTCCCGCCGGCCCGGAAGCGCATCGGGCTGCTGCGGAAGCACGAGACCGCCACGCTCGAGGTTGTGCGGGACGGCGAAACCGTGGTGCTCGAACTCACGCCACGCGAAAAGGGCGAGGTCGAGGGGCAAGAGCTCGACTGCCCGCGGTGGGACCTTACGGTCAAGGAGATCAACCAGTTCGACAACCCGGACCTGTATTTCTATCGCAACGAGGGCGTCTTCGTCTACGGCGTGAAAAGCCCCGGGAACGCGTCCGACGCCGGACTGAAGAAGCAGGACATCATACTGAAAATCGACGGCGAGTCCGTGAAGTCGCTCGAAGACGTCGAGAAAATCCACGAGAAAGCCCTGGAGAACATTGAGACAAAGCACCGCGTGATCTTCTCGGTTCTGCGGAACGGGTTCATGCGGCAGATCGTGCTCGACTTCATGCGTGACTACGAAAAGGAATAGTCCGAACTTCGAGGAGCGAGAGATGACCCGCAAGCTACTGTGCAGCGTCGTGTTGTCGTTGATCCTGGGACTTGGTGTCGCCGTTGGCGAGGAAGACGAGGGGCCGACGCCGGAGGACCGGGCAAAGATCGCCGAGAAGCTTCAGCCGTCGCTCGCGGGAGTCGAGATCTGGCTGAAGCACGACAAGGGGGAGCAGCCCCCTCACAGCGATACCATCGCCGAGAAGAGACCCTTCGAGGTGGCGGGGTACGTCCTGGCGCCGGAGAAGGTCTTCTGCCAGGACATGGCGTTCCATCCGCGGTTCGTCAAGGAGATCAATGTCTGCTACGGCGACCGTGTGGTGGCCGCCGAACCATGGGCTTACATGCTCGAGCAGAACGGCATGATCCTGAAACTGGCCGAGCCGCTGGAGGAAGCGAAGCCCCTGGAGTTCCAGGCCGACGCCGAAGGCCCGTATCTTCTAACGCCCTACTACAAGCACTCCGGCGTCTGGACTCTCAGCGTGGAGTCGGCCTCCGGCGATGCGGTGGTCAACGAACGCGGGGAGCAGTACACGCCGATTCGCCCCTACAGCCTCGTGACCGACAGCGAGGGGACGCCGGTCGCCATGTGTTTCAATAAGCGTCTCCCTTTGGACGGTTCCTGGAAGGGTTCGCCACTGGACCAGCCGCTGATTTCCGCAACGGAGTACCAGCGGAAACTGTCCGTGCTCGAAGAAAAGTGTGCCGGAAGCATTCTGCACGTCACGCTCAACTTCCGGAGTCCGAAGAAAGGCCGGCAGCGCGGGGTCGGGAACCGGAGCGATCAGGGTGAGGCCGTGACCGAAATGCACCTTCTCGGAGGAGTGGTTGACGCCAACACGTTGCTGATCGCGGCGAACCTGAAGCCGAGCGTGACAGCCCGGTTGGAACGGATCAAGGTGCACCTGCCGGGCGGCGACACCATGCCGGCGGCCTTTCAATGCACCCTGGCGGACTACGGTGCCTTGCTGGCTTCGACCGAGGAGGCCCTGCCTGGCGAGATGGAAGCCTGCGAGGACGATGTGCTCGACCAGTACATGAAACTTCTCCTTGCGGCCGACATTCGCATCCAGGGAGAGAAACGCGTGGCATACTTTCACCACGGCCGCATCGGCAGCTACTCCCTCGGATACGAGCGCAGGATTTATCCCGATCTGAACCGGTACGGGAATCCCGTGATTTACTTCGATACCGAGGGCCGGCTCGTGGTGATGCCCCTGGAGCGCCGACGGAAAGGCTCGTCGGACCGGTACTGGCGAGGAGAGGGCATGTTGGCCATGCCGGCGAAGCACCTCCGGGAAATCCTCGACGACCTGGAAAACCGGACCGATCCGAGCAACGTCCCGGTGAGCGAGGAGGAGGAGAACCGCCTGGCCTGGATGGGCGTGGTCCTCCAGCGGATGACGCCGGAACTGGCCCGCGCCAACAACGTATCCGACCGGACCCGCAACGGCAGCACGGGGGGGATCGTCTCCTATGTCTACCCCGACTCCCCCGCTGCGGAGGCGGGCGTGGAACCCGGCTGGATCCTGCTTCGGTTGCACGTCGAGGGCGAGCCGGAACCGTTCGACGTCCAGGTCGAGCGAAGCCCGTTCGGCGGTCAGCCGTTCCCGTGGGACCAGTTGGACCAGGTGCCCGAGCAGTACTTCGAGCACCTCCCCCAGCCGTGGCCTTCCGCCCGCAACGATCTCACTCGGGCGCTCACGGAATTCGGGTTCGGTGAGCAATACACGGCCGACTTCTTTTCGGACGGCGAGGTGGTGCCCCGAAAGCTTGAGATCGTGCAAAGCCCGCCGCACTACGATTCGGCCCCGAGATACAAGTCCGAGGAGCTCGGGATGACGGTGCGGAACATGACGTTCGAGATCCGGCGCTACTTCCAGAAAACCCCGGAGGAAGAGGGCGTGATCATCTCGAAGGTCGAGCCCGGAAGCAAGGCCTCCGTGGGCGGGATCAAACCCTACGAGATCGTGACCGACGTCAACGGGGAGCCCGTCACCAACGTCGAAGAGTTCGAGGAGCGGATCGCCGGCAAGGAGGAACTGCGGATCGGCATTCTCCGAATGACGCGAGCCCGCCAGGTGAAGATCAAGCTGGAAGCCAAGGAGGACGAGGCGCCCGAGGAAGACGCCGGAGAAGCCGAGGAAGGTGAGAAAAGCCCGGAAGCGACGAAGGACGAACAGCCGGAACCCGGGGCGGAGCCGGCAGAATCCGATAGTCCCGAGGAGGGCGCGGGCGAGTAACCCGGGGCGCAAACCGCCCCATTGTTCTCGAGGGCCGCGCGAGCACTCGGCACGGGATGCTCGGCGGCCCTTCTTTTTGTGGTTCGCGGATGCCGGGCGGGACGCCGCCGTCATCGCGCGGTCGGCAGGTCAGAACCGTCCGGATCGGAAGATCGAGTAGAGGAGCCACGCCCCGCTGACGCCCGCCAGCAGGTAGCCCACCAGTCCGAGCCAGGCGATGTCGCCCCACCGAGGCCCGACGCCGGCGTGCATGATCAGACTGCTGCCCACAATAATGGCCGCGATCACCACGCTGAAGGCGATGCGGTTGGACGAACGGTCCAACTCGAAGATGAGGTGGTCCAGCCCGTCGTGGCGGAAGATAAGCCGCAACTGGCCCCGCATGACGTTCCGCAGCAGCCGGCGAAGCGTCCGCGGGCCCTCGTGCACCATGGTCAATATGTGGTACAGGTTGGTCGCGGCGCCACGGGCAAGGCGACCCGGGGACACGCGCTCCACCAGCAGC